>CANGNA010000017.1 GCA_947455215.1 Chitinophagaceae bacterium | reverse complement strand
TGGTGTTGTGTAATAATGTCTACTACAAACCAATGGTTATGTATATGTATGTTGCTATACTTCTTAGCTTCTTCTACCAATGCCCGCTCTATCTCGAAGCCGGTTATATCTTTATAGTGCAGTATGCGGAATTCGGAGTGGCCACCTTCTTTGCCGCGCATATAGTCGCCGGTGGTGTCCTTGTCGAACTTGGTGCCCCATTCTATTATTTCATTCACTCTTGCCGGGCCTTCCTTCACTACTATCTCTACGATATCCCGGTTGCACAGCCCGTCGCCAGCTATTAGTGTGTCTTCTATGTGTTTGTTGAAACTGTCGTGCTCCAGGTCGTTTACCACGGCTATGCCACCCTGCGCGTACTTGGTATTGGTCTCGTCGGTATTGGCTTTGGTAAGTATAGTGATGGTCCTGTCGGGGAATTTGCGTGCCAGCTTAACAGCCGTTGTCAACCCCGCAATGCCCGATCCTATTATCAGAATGTCTGTGTTCAGCATAGTCGCTATATAGAGCAGGCAAGTTACCGAAAAACAGTATAAACTGATGCACGCTAAGCACCCCTGAACCCGTTTTTCAGTGTCAGGTAGTCGAGGTAGTAGATCACCTTTACAGACAGGCTGTTGGTTTGCGGCGAGCGGAAGATATTGTCGATATTATTGAAGTAGTTGGTAATGATGGCGCTACCGCTGCTGTATATGCTGTTCTGGTATACAATGCTTACCTCGCTGCCGGGCTTGAACTGCCATACAAAGCTGGTATACACATTGAACGAGTTGAAATTGATGTTATGGTCGCCACTGTAATTGCTGGCAGACAAGGTGCCATCCTGGTTCAGCAGATCGTAATGCGAGTATTTGGCCTGCGACCAATAGTGGCGGGCATCCAGGCTAAGGCCCATCCTGTTGTTAAAGATATACGCTGCGGTAAGTGAGTTGGTCAGTGTTCGTACATTGCGCGTGCCCAGGTATATCGAATCGTTCACCTTGTTCACATAGCCAACATCGTTGGGGTCTATATTCAGTTGCGTAGCGTATATCATGGACAACTTATCTGAAAAGCGGTAGCGCGGAGATATGTTGATATATGTGGAGGTGCGTCCCGGAGATGCAAATGACGTGTGGTAATATTCAAGGTCAAGCGCGAATTTTTTGCGGTAATCTGAAGATACATAAGCGCCTATATTGAAATAGGCAGGGTATAGGTACATCCGGCCCGGGGTGCGCGGCTCGAAGTAGTCATTGGTCTTGAATGGCCTTGCCTCCCAGTAAGATCCTGCAGACAGGAAGTTCTTAAAAGTGATGTTCTCACTACCATTCATATTGAACGAATAGAACACGTCGGGGTTGAATATCTTGTTGTAAGAAAGATTAAAATTGAATGAGGCTGAATTCGCTTTCCAGAAGGGCTTATAGATGTTGTATGCCTGGTTCAGTGCATAGTAGCTCAGGTTGTTACGTGCCAGGTAACCCAGGTCGTTAGGGTTAAAGCGGTCGCTTATGGTTTGTGTGAAGAGCGAGGCCAGGTAGTTGCCGCGTATCTTACTCAATTGCAGGAAATACCGGTACCCTACGTCAGCCTTTGCCGTCATAATGTCGCTAACATCACCGGAGCCGTTTAAAGCATATGTGTTACTCTTATTGGCATAGCGGAACAGGAGCGCACTAACGTTGGCATTATAACTGTTGTCTTTTCTCAGCACATTGGTATTGATGAAGCTGATGTAAGAGTTGTTCTTGAATGCCTGGTCCAGCACTACTACATTATAGTTGGTAAGCGGCGCCGTTTCTACTTTTCTTTCCTTATGTGTTATCGTGTCTATCACCGTTGCATAAGCTGGTGCTGATACAGCGTTAAAAAAACCAATACCCAGGTTACGATTGGTGCGCCCCGATATTTTGGTGGCATTGTACAAACGCGTGGTAGCAGGGTTTTGTGATATGACTTCAGCAGAATCTAAGGAAGAGGATAACCGTGCTGCATTAATGGGGGCACCACCAACCCTGCGTGAATAAAAGAGGTCGTTTTTATTGAAGAGGTCGACACCTTCTGTAAAGAAATACCGGCGCTCATCGTACCGCACTTCCACGGGCGATAAGTTCAGTACTTTATTGTCGTAGAGTGTCTGCCCGAAGTCCGGTACCAGCGTCATGTCCAGCGTAAAGCTCTCGTTGATGCCATACTTGATGTCGAGACCACCATTGATCGTTTGGTTGAAGCTGCCATCGTAGCTCTGTCCGTAGCCGGACAGGTAGGGTAGAAAGGCCAGTCTTACCGGTGATACAATGTCGTGTACTGCATGTAGTTCGCCCGCCTGACTGAAAAAGTTATTCACGCCCGGTAATACAGGGCTCCAGTAAGATTTTTCGCGTATGCGGCGTATAGTTCTGGTAAAGTTAACGTTCCAGTTCTGCACTGCGCTGCGGGGAAAACGCAATGCGGAGTAGGGTATCTTCATCTCCACGCACCAGCCCTTGTTGTTGATGCGTGTCTTAGAGAACCATGCTGCATTCCAGGAGTAGTCAAAGCCATCAAATTTTATCTTGGCATCAGCCTGTACGCCGGCAGCTGTTACCACAAATGCAAAGCCATTCTGTTTGTCACTATATGTATCGAACGAAACACCAAAGGCATCAGTGTTCGCATATTCAAAGTTATCGCGGGCAGTAAGCTGCTTCAATATGCTGTCGGGATGGTTGTCGTAAAGCACTGCGCCTATATACACTGCATTATCATCGTAGAAAATGCTGACCTCGGTTTTCTGCGTTGATCGTTCACCCGGAAATGGGGTCAGTTGGGTAAAGTCCGAAGCCTTTTCGGCAGTGTCCCATTGCGGCTCATCCAGCTTGCCATCTATTACTATTGGGGTGTTGATGCGGCATGCTTTCAGACATTTCTTCTGGCCATATGCTGTAGGGGAACATATGCACGCCAAAGCGAGTAGCAGAAGAAATATATGTGGCCGGAACATGAAAGGTGAAAGATAGCAAACTTTGTTTTATTATTATTCGTCACATAAGAGTCCCAAATAAAAAATGCCCCTTAACGGGGCATTTTGCAATATGCGTAATATTTGTTCTGTTTAGAAGCGAGTATTGAGTGTAGCTTTTATGCCGCTGAAGGCAGGCTCGTAGCGGCATACACCACCAGTACAGTTGATACCGGCAACCTGTTTAACATACGCCAGGGAGAAACGGTGCGGGCCTTTAGAGAACGCTCCGTATATTGACGGGTAATGATATGCGCCGTGCACGTCGGAGTTGTCATAGTTAGGTTTAATGTTGTACATGTCTGATACGGACAGCGAGAATTTAGGCGCTACGTTATACTCAAGCAGTCCGAATACCCATGAACCATAATCTTGCTTGGTATTCATATACTGCAGTTCCATACGCAGAGACTTGCTGCCATTTATCAGGTAAGTAAGTTCCACATACGGAGTTATGGCAAACAGGAACGGCTGGGGTTTTGTGCGGTAAATGGTCATATTGTACTCCAGGTACTGAGCGCCAGCCTGTACTTTCCATGGGCCAAGGCCATCCAGTACCACTTCGCCAAACAGTTCGCGGTACAATTTCGATTTGTCCAGCCTGTCTATATTCGTGTAGGTAAATGTGAATGTTGTTTTTTCGCTCGGATTATACAGCACATCTACAGTAGAGGCCATTTCAGAAAGGTCTTGCGACGCCGGGGTATAGCGCGATATCAGCCTTTCCGGGCGCTGGCGCGCTACCACAGGCTGCCAGTTCAGCATGCCCTTCAACAGCACTTCGTTAGGAGACGTACGCATAAAGAAGTTTTCTGTGCGCTTGGCCGATACGTTCACCGCAAAGCCTTTGCGGGCATAGTTCAATGTAGTGAACACTACATTGCCTGGTTTGTCTACCAGCTTGGTGGTGCCCAGCGCTGTATCCGGAATGGCTTCATGTGTTTTATAGTCACCTTCTATGAACCATTGGATGCTTTTATAGTTAAGTGTATTGTAGGCGCTGAATGCATACATATTGTAGCGCGGCTCAAAACGGGTATTCAGTTCCTGCGAATTGATGTTCGACGTGATCGTGGTCATCGATGCCGCATCGAGCGTGCGGTTCAATATGCCAACACCGGGAGTAATGTTAGCTTTACCCACTGTATAATCACCTTCTGCATTAATTGCCGCAATGATCGGGTTATATAGTTCATAAATATGCTCCTGCTGTCCGCCTGGTGCATAACGCTGCTGCCCGCCAAAGGCTTTTAGTAGTAGATGCTGTTTGGGCAATTTGTATTTCAGGCCAAGTCCCATCAGGCCGTTGTCTATAAGCAGGCCCCTATCTTCGTAGGAACGGAACAGGATACCACTGCCTATCTGGTCGTAAATGCTGCCGACGGTCACAGTAAGATCATCCATCTCTTTGGTGATGCTGTAAGCCCCCAGGCCATATGCCGTCATGGCAGACGATGGATTGAGCAGGTTGGAGTTATGAAACGCATCAAAGCGGCTGGTAAAGGTCCAGTTGTTCACATTGTAGCGCACGCTCAGCCATGCCTCGCCACCGCTCAGGTAATTATCATATAACGGGTTGCCCGCTGCCCCTATCTTTTCATCCTTCTGGAAAAAATTCAGGTTGGTCTGCAGGTCTCCCGAAAGGGTTCCCTGGCTTTGGGCGAACATACTGACAGGAAGTGCCAGCGCCAGCAAAGAGAGGACAGCTTTATTCATTATTTCTTTTGAATTGTTAAAATTTTGCCGAAATTGTACGCAATTTACACAATTGGCAGACTTTTCGCCTACAAATAATTAAAATGAAAGTATTTATGAAAAAATTGCTTTTGGCTGCGGCCGGATTGATGATGACACTGGCGGTAGGCGCACAGACCCTGCCTAATACGCAGATCAAAGATCTGAGCAGCGGTAAGAAGGTAGACTTCAGCAGCATTGTTACAAAAGGCAGGGTAACTGTCATCAGTTTCTGGGCTACCTGGTGCATCCCTTGCAAAAAAGAAATAAAGAATATATCAGCCGCTCTTCCTAACTGGAAAAAGGAAGCTGACTTCGATTACGCAACTGTGTCTATAGATGAAGCACGTGCCGAAGGTATTGCCCGTACGTATGCTATTTCGCAGGGCTGGTCATTCCCTTATTACATCGATCCTAATTCTGACCTGAAGCGTTCGCTCAATTTCCAGAATGTGCCTTTTACCATGATCGTAGATAAGAACGGTAAAATTGCCTTTACCCACATAGGCTATGAAGAAGGCGGAGAGGCAGAAGTATTGAAGAAAATTAAAGAACTGGTTGCTGAGAAATAGGTGAGGTATCCATGAGTTTTTAAAGGTGTTCTGCAAAGAACACCTTTTTTGTTACGCCTGACACAGGTGCCTGTCACGATGGCACATTTATGATGCCTGAAGTAAATGGTCTCTTTTTTGCATTTATAAAATCATAAGATCAACTATGGAATACAAAGATTATTATAAAGTACTTGGGGTAGCTAAGGCAGCAACGCAGGACGAGATAAAGAAGGCCTACAGGAAGCTTGCAGTGAAGTATCACCCCGACAAGAACCCGGATAATAAAGAGGCTGAAGCCAAATTCAAGGAGATAAATGAGGCATATGACGTGCTCGGTGATGCGGACAAACGTAAGAAGTATGACGAGCTGGGCATGAACTGGAAGCAGTATGAGCAAATGGGCCGCCAGGGGGGTAATCCGTTTGGTGGTGGCCAATACCAGTATAGCGGCGACTTTGACGGGGGTGATTTCTCAAATTTCTTCTCGCAATTTTTCGGTGGCGGTTCCTCATTCGGCGGTGGCGCTAAACGTGGCCGTGGCGCTGCGCGAGGCAGCGATCTGCAAACAGAATTTGAAATTTCCCTGGAGGAAGCTTATCACGGTACCAACCGGGTAATTCAGCTCGAAAATGAGAAACTGCGGGTGAGCACTAAGCCAGGGGCTTACGATGGCCAGCAGCTACGCATTAAAGGTAAAGGCGGCAAAGGCAGCACGCCTGCGGCCAATGGTGATCTTTTCGTCAATATTCGTGTAAGGCCGCATCACAGGTTCACTCGGGATGGCGATGACCTGCGCTCTACGCACGATATTGACCTGTACACGGCCGTGCTTGGTGGAGAAGCAATTGTAGAAACGCTTACCGGGCAGGTGAAAGTACAAATAGCGTCGGGCACTCAAAATAATAAGACGATAAGGATAAAGGGGAAAGGTATGCCTGTATATGGAAAGGAAGGTATGCTGGGTGACTTGTATATCCAGCTTAGGATACTCATCCCCGCTACACTTACTACCGAACAAAGGCGGTTATTCGAAGAATTGAGGAAAATTTCATAATTAAAAATTATATTTTTTATTTATTTGCAGACAATTATTTATACTGGCATGGTATTGATACTATGTAGGTATGAAAACTAAATTATTACTTGCGGGGATAGGAATATTGTTTGCAGTGCAGGCAAGAGCTCAATACGAAGACAATACAGTGCGCCCACGTGAGCGGGCTACATTTGGACTTAAAGCAGGCGTCAACAGATCGAATGTGTGGGATGAGAGCGGACAGGATTTTAAAGCCGATGCAAAAACCGGTTTTGCCGGGGGCATATTCATCAGTATTCCAATCATACCTTATATAGGAATACAGCCGGAAGTGATGATCTCGCAGAAGGGATATCAATCTACCGGCACTTACCTGGGCGTGCCGTATGCAGATGTTCGTACTACCACCTACCTCGACATTCCTATACTGTTGGCATTCAAGCCAAGCCCGTATTTTTCTGTTTTGCTGGGTCCTCAGTACTCTTATCTTATTTACCAGAAAGATCAGACGAGTTTCGGCTCAGCCAGCAGTACGACCGAGCAACAGTTTAAAAACGATAACGCACGCAAAAACATTTTTGGCCTTACCGGCGGCGTCGATCTTAACCTCAGGCATGTAGTATTGTCGGGTCGTGTAGGGTGGGATATGGTCAATAATAACGGCGACGGGTCGTCTACTACGCCAAGGTATAAAAATGAATGGTTTCAGTTTACAGTGGGTTTCAGAATATAAGGCTATAATTGCGGCAAACTAATGAATGTATGGGTTGGCAAGTGTCAACCCATACTTGTTTATTTAAACTGTTGGCACGGTTTTAAAAGACTGCACAATTGTAAAACGATTGCATAATAGAGTTTAAAGCCACATTTTATGGGATACTGTACATCAAACAGCACAAAGAAAGTAATAGGCGCACTTATGGTGGGTGCAGCCATCGGCGTAGGCCTGGGTATTTTATTCTCTCCTGCCAAAGGCAGCGAGGTGCGCAAATCAATAGCCGATAAAAGCGGCGATTGGGGCGACACTATTAAAGAAAAGTTCAACGACCTGGTTGACAAATTCAGGAAAGAAGCAGACGAAGCAAAAGAGCAGATGAGCTAAGCAACTTTTTAAAGATGAGACAAATAGCAGCGGGAGTTTCTACTCCCGCTGTTTTTTATTGGTGCATGTATATTTTTTCTATTTAGATTGTTTCCCCACAATACCTTTTATTGGTCGCTACTAGTGACAAGTTTTATTATTTTTGTCCACTTGTAATAAAATATCATGAACTATCGTAAAGTAAACAACCTTATTGGTTGGATCATAGGTGCCATTGCGCTTGTAGTATATATGAGCACTATGGAACCTACTGTAAGCTTCTGGGATTGCGGCGAGTTTTTGTCGTGCGCCTACAAAGTGGAGGTTGGCCACTCGCCGGGTGCGCCGTTTTTTATGCTCCTGCAGCGCTTTTTTGCACTCTTCTCGGGCAGTGCAGCGCTTACCGCCGGGCCATCTACATCTGCAGCTTATGCCATCAATACGTTGTCGGCTGTTACCAGTGCGCTCACTATCCTTTTCCTTTTCTGGACCATTACCCACTTTGCAAAAAAGCTGTTGGTAAGTAAGGGCGAGGAGCCAACCGGGAATCAGCTTTCGTTGATCATGGGTGCCGGTATTGTAGGTGCATTGGCTTATACCTTTTCTGATACGTTCTGGTTCTCTGCTGTGGAAGCGGAAGTTTATGCTACTTCATCTTTCTTCACGGCTATCACGTTCTGGGCAGTGCTTAAGTGGGAGGATATAGCCGATGAGCCGCATGCGGACAGATGGCTGGTGCTGATAGCTTACTTGTTGGGTATATCAGTGTGTGTCCACCTGCTCAACTTGCTTACTATACCTGCCGTGGCTATGGTATACTATTATCGTAAATACAATGTTACAGTAGTGGGTACAATTGTAGCCTTTTTGGTGGGTTGTGTTATCCTGGCATTCGTTCAGTTTGGCGTCATACAGTATATCCCTAAGATCGCCTCCAGGTTCGATATCATGTTCACCAACGGATTTGGCCTGCCGTTCGATATCGGTTCACTCGTGTTCCTGGCAGCACTCATTGGTTTGCTGGTGCTGTTGTTGGTGAGCGCAAGAAGGGAAAGCCTGTCTTTTGTTGCCTGGATGCGCAACATCCCTTTGTTGAAGTATGTATACCAGGCTTGCGAGATGGTTAATTTCAGAACATTACATACTTCAGTATTGTGCGTATTGTTCATCATCATAGGTTACTCCAGCTATTTCACTGCTATCATACGCTCTCGTGCTGATGTGCCTATCGATATGACGAATCCGGATAATCCGTTGAGCTTCCTGGATTACGTGAACCGGGAGCAATTTGGCCAACAGCCTATCTTCTTCGGTCCTTATTATAACAGCCAGTACAGTGACCTGGATACATCCGGCAAACTGTATTCGCAAACAAAATTGGAGGGTAAAGACCATTATAAGGTAGTAGGCACCAAGCGTGTACCTATTTATACCGGCGATCAGCTACATTTCTTCCCGCGTATATGGGACCAGGAAGGCGGACACGTTAACTTCTACCGCAGCTTCCTTAATCTTGGTCCGGAAGATCAACCCACAACAGCAGATAACCTGAAGTTCTTTATGGGCTACCAGATGAACTGGATGTGGTGGCGTTTCTTTATGTGGAACTATGCCGGCCGGCAGAATGATATCGAAGGTCAGCTGGATCCGCTGCGTGGCAACTGGATATCGGGCATCAGTTTTATAGATAATATGCGCGGCTTGGGCGACACAGAGTCTATAGGCGAAGGTTATACCCGCAATGATGCACATAACAAGCTGTACCTGCTGCCATTCATCCTTGGGGTTATGGGTCTCATTTACCAGTTCAACCGCAAGCGCAACGATGGTATGGTAGTGCTGGTGATGTTCTTCTTCACCGGTGCGGCGATCGGTATCTTCCTCAACATGCCGCCGCTGCAGCCACGTGAACGTGACTATGCATTTGCAGGTTGCACCTATACATTTGCTATCTGGATAGGCTTGGGTGTCTTAATGGTGAACGATTGGTTCCAGAAAGCGGCTAAGGGTGCGACCGGCGTTTATGCAGCTACTGCCTTGTGCGCGCTGGCTGTGCCTGTATTGATGGCCAAGGTAGAGTGGGCGGATCACGACCGTTCCAGGAAAACACTGGCTCGCGATGTTGCCCGTAATACGCTGTCATCATGTGCTCCTAATGCGGTGCTCTTTACGTTTGGCGACAACCAGACCTACCCGTTGTGGTACGCCCAGGAGATAGAGGGCGTACGTCCCGATGTGCGCATCATCAATACCAGCTTGCTGGGTATAGATTGGTATATAGATCAGTTGAACTACAAGACCAATAAAGCTGATGCTGTGCCGATGATATGGAAGAAAGACGACTACACCGGCGACAGGGCTAACTATATCATGTACTATGATAATCCGAAGCTACAGCTGGCAAAGGATAGGTTCCTGAATCTGGCCGATGTATGCAAGTTCATGAACAGCACTGATCCTGGTGCACGTGTGCCAACACGCAGTGGTACAGATCTGAACTTTATGCCTACCAAAAACTTCTTTGTGCCTACGCCTAACAAGCAGCAATTGGTGGCAATGGGCCTGGCTACGCCGGAAGATACTGCGCATATCATATCCGATATGGCGTTTGTATATCCTAAAGATGCAGCCACAAAGAGCGACCTGGCTATCCTGAACATCATTGCAGCAGTAGCCAGCGATGGTTGGAAACGTCCGTTGTATTTTGATGCTGGTTTGCGCACAGGCGACTATGGTGGTACGGGCGATTTCCTCCGCCTGGAAGGTACCGTATACAGGTTGATGCCGTACAAGTTTGTGGATAGCATCAAATCGAAATCGCAGATATTAGGCACCATCAATACGGAGAAGGCATTCAATAACTACATGACCTATAAGTTTGGTGGCGGCGAAAGGAATGACGTGTATTTTGATGAACCTAACCGTCACGAATTTGTTACCTATCGTATGGACGCTTCTTATATAGCTAACGCGCTTACTGATGAGGGTAAGAAAGATAAGGCTATTCAGTTGCTGGATAAGGTAATGAATGGCATAACCGAACATTCGTATTACTACGACTACACAGCTTACTTTGTGGCAGCCGCGTACTATCACGCCGGCGAGATGAAGAAGGCCCAGGAACTCTCTAAGAAGATAATGGCGAACTCGGAGACCATGCTCAACTGGGCGGCCAAACTTGGTGATGACTCGCGAGGAGGCATTAATGCAGAGATCAAGCAGCAATTCCAAGTGATGCGTTCAGTAGCAAGTGCTGCCTATTATTCCGGTGACACTACCTATGCCAAGAATATAATGAATACCATGCAGCGCCTGCAAGGGCCGTTTGCACAAATACTACAGGAAAAACCAGGTCCAGCACCAGCGGCAGATGACGAGGAATAGTATTGCTCAAAATGGTTCAGAAAGGCTGCCCTTTAGGGCGGCCTTTCTTTTTGCACGTTACCTCTGTCCAATATCATCACTTGCAAGCCAGTTAATGTATATATTTGACAGCAGCTAATGATACCGGTAACAACAAAAGATCGCATTACTTTCTGGGCCACTACATCGGTCTATGGTATTGTTTTTCTTTTCCTGGTTGTTGCGTTTAGTAACAGGGTACATAGCCATTATCTGGGTGCTAAATTTGCCGGCTCCTTGTATTCTACTAAATGGTACCTGTATACAAAGTCTCCTATTGCTAAAGAACAAGACCTTTACGAATTCCATGATGGTAGGTTCAGGTATGTAGATCTGCGGCCGTTTACCAGTGCATATGCTTTCGGTATGGATAGGCGACCAAAGGTGATCGCTCAGGAGGTTATTGCTATTACGCACGATACTGCAATTGCAAGACATGCACAACATTATTTGATGATGCCGGGAGATCGGACAGAACCGCTGGCGATCTCTACAGATGCGGATAAAATGGTTTATACAACAATAGCGCGGCCCGATGTTAAGCTGCTACGGGGGAAATACCTTATTGTGGTTCATCCGCCGCTGCTCCGCTGTGCTGATAAAAAGCCAATTGATGCCGATATAATTGCTGTAAATGTTGTTGCCCCATGACGGAACAGTTGATCCGATATCTGAAGAATAGGCACGTGCATACCCCCGGTATTGCACTGGCCCGCTTGTTATTGGCATTCGGCACCTTGCTCACCCTGTTGTTCAACGATATGTCGGTTGTTGCCGACCATAGCTATATGCATTTGCCCCAGTATGCTGCGCGTCATGCGCAACATATATCTATACCACTTAAGCAGTTAGATATTTTCATGCAACTATCGCCAGGGGTGGCAAAAACGGTTGCTATAATTGTATTGCTGCTGGTAATGACGGGCTTAGTGCCCCAGATCACGTGCATCTTACATTTCGTAGTTTGCTTCAGTATCCGCAACTATTTTGTTATCACAAACGGCGGTGATGAGGTTACCTACATTATGTCTGTATTGTTGCTCCCCCTTTGCCTTTCCGATCCGCGCATCAATCAGTGGAAAGAAGTGCAACCTGCTGCCCGCAGTAGTAATATAACCGGGGCTATCGCCCTGATTGTCATACAGCTTCAGGCGGCTTATATCTACTTCAGTGCGGGTTTTGGTAAGTTATTTACAGATGTATGGCGACAGGGAACTGCAGTATATTATTATACATCTCACTACCGGTTGGGTGCACGGGGTGTTTTGCGTTGGGTGAATGAACTGGTAACAGCTACTCCGCTGGTTTATTTGCTTACCTGGGGTGTTTTGTTGTTCGAGATAGTATTGCCTGTTGCTCCGCTTATGGCCTCCCGCTATCGCTTCCGCATGTTTGTTGTAGCGCTGCTATTTCATTTCCTTATAGCTATCAACTTTGGGCTGATCACATTCTTTTTTGCGATGGCTGGCCTGTTGGTCTTATTTCTTCAGCCGGGTACTAAGAGGGTAGAGGAAGTAATGAGGCCGTCTTGATCGTTTACTTGAGGTAAATGGACGCGATGGTAAATACAGCAAATACCACGCTGGCTATACCGTTGGTGTTGGCAAATGCTATGCCCACCTTGCTCAGATCGTTGGGCTTTACCAGGCTGTGCTGGTAAACAAGTGCACCAATATAAAAGGCTGCTCCTATCCAGTACATCCAGTTAAAATGGGCCTGTCCGTAAACTCCGGCGGCTATCACGATACTACCCGATACAATATGCAGCAGGGTAGAAACGTTCAATGCGTTTTTAGTACCTAATGCCGCCGGAATGGAATGAAGTTTCTGGCTACGGTCAAAAGCTTCATCCTGTAGTGCATAAATAATATCGAACCCCGATACCCAGGTCAGCACCATGCAGGAGAACAAAACGGGCAGCAGGTCGAACTGTCCGGTAACAGACAGATACGCACCTATTGGTGATAACGAAAGACCAACGCCTAACACCAGGTGGCATAATGCAGTAAAGCGCTTGGTATAACTATAGAACAATACTACAAACAATGCTACGAACGACAAGTAGAAGCACGCCGGGTTAATGAACCATGTTGTTGTTACAAACAATACACAATTAATGATAGTGAATGCCAGGGCTTGTCCGGGCTTTATGATACCGGCCGGTATCTCTCGTACTGCGGTACGCGGGTTCATAGCATCAAAGCGCCTGTCCAGGTAGCGGTTAAAGGCCATTGCCGCACTGCGCGCAAATACCATGCACAGCAAAACTTTACCCAGTCCCATCCATCTGTTGAATGGTTCGGTTATGGAGGTAATGGCCAGTACATAGCCTATCAGTGCAAATGGTAGCGCAAATATTGTGTGGCTGAACTTAACAAGCGAAAGGTAATTTTTTACGCCTGTCAGCGGGGAAGTAGTGTTTACTGCATTCATATTATCTCACATCTGCTTCCACGGAAATGTTCACTGTTTCGGGCAGTGCATTAGAATGGATGGCTATTACTTTTTCCTCGTGGCCCTGGTGGCCATCTGTGTTATATGCTATTGTTATTTCACCGTCGCTCCCCGGGGCTATAGATTCTAATGGAAAATTGGGTGTGGTACATCCGCAGGTTACATCCGTTTTGGCTATCATCAGCGGGTTCTGTCCTGTGTTTTTAAATTTAAAAGTATGGCTTACCACCCTGCCCGCGCTTACCGACCCAAAGTTATACTTGGTCTCGTAAAACTGCACGGTCGTTTTATTCATTTCGGCCACTATCTGGCTACGGCTGCGCGTTTGCTCAGGAAATATCTCACCACGGTATATCTCACCATCCCTTGAATAGAATACGCCTTCGCCCCCTGTATGGAATTTACGGAACATAGCATTCCGGCTAACACCGGTAAGTTCTATAATGGTGAGCGTAAAAACACACAAAGTGAGTATGGTCAGCATTACGTATTTAAAGTTCTTATCCATTATTAATGGTCAATTTTCTGCAAAGATAAACTATAGAATATCTACACCTGTTATCTATCAGTTATTGTAACAATATTACAAGTTATTCCACTTTTTTCAAGGTGCAATCTATTGTTGCTTTTACAGGGTGTTTATCAGCATCTAATGGCAGCAGGTTGCCATCACCCTTAACCCTGTAATAGCGTATTTTGTCCTCATTGTCATAGTCCAGCACTACTATCTTGCATATCTGCCCGTCGATAATATCCTGTTTCATTACCCAGTCGCCCTTCACGCGCGATGCCATGTTAGTGCCGCCAGGTTCGCTTATATACTTGTCGCGGAGCGAAAATTCTCCTGATGTATCTGTGGCGCCGTACATCAGTTCCAACTCACTCTCTATCACTTTACATTCTTCGCATGGCTGATGCCCTTTGTATACTCCGCTCACTAAAACCTGCTGGGCTAAGAGCGGGCCAACAAAAAATAAGCTTGCTATAAGTAGTGCTGCCCTGATCATAATTTTATAAGTACAAGGTACACTTTTATTTACACTTGTTGGTATTGCGGCACATGGCTGATAGTTTGGCTCACTTTTTGCTGTATTAGTAAATCGTTTAATTTGAATGGTATTAAGTCACAAGTTATGAAGCAGTTTTTTGCAATGCTCGTCGGCATGTTCGCTAGTTCATTATATGCGCACGATGTTTTTTTTATTGCGCCCTCTGTCGGTATAGGTATGGGCAGCACGCATAGCAATGTAAATAGTGCTTTTTGGGTATATAACGACCAAAAGCCGTCATTTGTCTTTACATATGGAGGAGGCTCTGATATCGGTTACCGCCGTGGTAAGTGGGAATTTTCAACAGGGATACAATACCTGGTCTCGGGTTATAGCCATAAGTACGATGGTGGAGATCTGATCACTATGCACATAATGCATAGAGAATATGAACAACATATTGTGGTGCCTGTGATGGCCGACCGGATATTCGGTATCAACAAAAAGTGTTTTGTGAGCATTGGGCTGGGCGGCGCATACCTGCACAACATTATTGTGAAAGAACATGAAGAGCAGACACTGGAAGGTACTTCTGTTACCAGCACCAGCGACAATACATATAAGGGTGATATGTTTGACGCTAAATACAGCAGGACAGCCTTTAGTGGTATAGTAAGGGCTCGTTTTATGTATATGTTGAGTCCAAGGGTGAACATCTTTGCAGGGCCTCAGTTTCAATACATGTTCACATCCTTACTCAAAAAGTCGGATTACTCCGATTTCTATCAAAACAACTATGTAGCTAACATGCATTTCGGTGCTCAGTTTACTCTGTAGCGTTGGTTGTGTTTTCTTTGCGTAGGCCTTAGAAATTGGTTGTTTCAAAAAAAGTATGCGCATCTGTGTAATAAAACAAGAAGGTGTAGTACTAACTTATAAATCGCTCTTATGAAACAACTATTCAGCTTTATGGCCGCCTTCTGTTGCCTGTGTGTAACATCTGTTTATGCCCAGGTAAAATATGATGCATTTACAGTCAAGGTATCGGGTTCTGGCAGCCCGATAATATTCATTCCCGGTGCTACATGCGGCGGTGATGAGTGGAATGAAACTATTGCACATCTCGGCGGCAAGTATCAATGTCATGTATTGACAATCGCAGGATATGCCGGCACCGCTCCAATGACCGATGGCCCATATCTGCAAAAGGTAAAAGATGAGCTGAAGCGATACATTGCTGATAATAAGTTGCAGCATGTGGTCTTGGTCGGTCATTCTATCGGCGGTTTCCTGTCGCTGTGGCTGGCATCGGAAACAAGTGCCGGGATCGACAGGGTGCTGGTGGTAGATGCCATGCCCTTCTTTGCAGCTGCTAATAATCCAAATGCTGCTGATACTTTTAGTAAAGCACAGGCGGAAGCTGCATTTAAGCGTTACAGCGAAACAAGCAGCCAGCAATTACGATCATCGCAGTTGATGACTGCCAAATTCATGTGTCTCGACTCTGCACGATGGAACCAGATAGTAGACTGGGGTATGCGGTCGGATAAGAAGACCATGGCTTATACCATGACGGAGATGATGAGTAAGGATCTGCGTAAGCAGATAGCCAACATCAGGGTGCCGGTATTGGTGTTGGCGGCATTTGCAGAACAGCCGCAGTATCCGCAATTCAACCGGCAGCTGGTAACAGATATGTACGAAGAGCAGTACAGGAGCTGCACGGCATGTAAAGTGCATGTGTCTGCCGGTAAGACCAAGCACTTTATTATGTATGACGATCCTCAATGGATGTACCAGGAAATGGATAGCTTTATAGCAGGTAAATAGACGGCTGACGTGACCAACGAGCAATTATTTAATAAGGCTGTACGGGATAATCAGGCTGCGGTATACCGTATATGTCTGGCTTATCTTTATGACCGCTCTCATGCCGCCGATCTGTACCAGGAGGTCATGCTGCAGGTGTGGAAGAGTATGCCGCGCTTTCGTGGCGATGCCAGCATCAATACCTGGATATACCGCATAGCTGTAAATACTGCTATTACTTATAATGCACAGTATAAACGGAATAGCTATACAGCGCTGCCCGACATGGGCGGTATTCCAGACAGTGGTATGGGGGAGAAGCTACAGCAGGAAGTGGCATTGAACAAACTATCGCAAGCCATTAGTAAACTGGAAGAGCATGACAGGTTGCTGGTATCTCTGATGCTTGAAGGGATGAGCTATAAGGAGATAGCAGAGATAACAGGTAGTAATACTAATAATATCGGGGTACGCATCAGCCGTATAAAAAATAGACTGATGAAATTGATGAACGATAAAACTGACGAAGATGGACTTTGAGGAACTGCAGAAGAGCTGGCAGCAACAGGTAAAAGTACCGGAGCTGGAGCCCGGCAAAATAGATCTGTTGATGGATAAGTGGACGAAGCAACAGCGTAAACTTAAGCGTAACAATATATTCGTTTCTATTGCTTTTCTTTTTGTGTTTATAGACCTGGCATGGGTCTACCTTAGTTTCAGGGCGAAGTACGGGGTGTTGTTTGGTGGTAGCATTGCGGCGATGGCTTTGTTTATGTTGGTGTATTTGTGGATAATGTGGAAGGGTGTAGTATATGATAAGTACGACCCTGCTTTGGCCAGTAATATATACGTAGATAAGTATTTGCAGAAGTTGCGCTGGCAGCGTATCACCATCACCACGTATTCGTGGATATATGCGGTTTTGCTGTGGTTGGCCTTTATGTTTTACTGTTATGAGCTTACCCGTAGTGCTTCTCTAGCTTTGAAGATAGGTGCACCTGCCGTCATCACGGTTTACATATTCGGAATGTTCATCCTCGTTCGCTTTACAAAGAAGAAGAAACAGCTGCGGATAATAGATGAGTTGATCGGCGAAATGGTGACGTTGAAGGATAAGATGGACATGCTGTAAAGATCTATTGCAGCAGTTCCCTTATCGCCTGATAAATACTTGCAAGCTCTAGGTCTGTTATGCAGTAGGGTGGTAGTACATAAACCACATTTCCTAAAGGGCGTAGTATAATACCCCGCTTCAGGAAAAATGCCGCTAATGGCTCTGCCGCATTGTTCAGGTAGTTCGTGCTTTCTCCTGTCCTTATATCAAATGCCAGGATGGTCCCGGTATGCCGTACGTTTTCAATACGTGGATTGTTGCATAGCTCTGCAGCAAAGGCTGTGTGGCTTAACGCTATGTGCTGAATTTTATTAAGCGTTGCAGTGTCTTCCATAAGGTCCATACTGGCAATAGCGGCGGCACAGGTAGTTGGGTTGCCGGTATAGGAATGACCGTGGAAAAATGTTTTCATTTTATCGCTGCTCACAAAGGCATCGAAAATGAACTGCCTGCACGCGGTAGCGCCCAATGCAAAAAAGCCGCCTGTAATACCCTTAGATATACACACTATATCTGGCCTGCCCTCCAGGTGATCAATCGCAAAGAACTGTCCTGTTCTGCCAAAACCTGTCATCACCTCGTCGGCAATGGTCAGGCAGTTGTATTTGCGGCACAGTGTGATCAGTTGTTGCAAGTGAGCAGCGCTATACATCAGCATCCCGCTGGCCCCCAGCACAAGTGGCTCGAATATGAAACACGATACATCTTCATGTTGCAATGCAGCCTCCATTTGCTGCAGGATATCTGAAATGTTGTTGTCTGTTGGCAGGTCTATGGCAATTACATCAAACAACAATGGTTCAAAAGGCTTGTTGAATGCATTGCGCGCAGCTACAGACATGCCGCCGAATGTGTCGCCGTGGTATGCATCCTTAAATGCAATTACCTTGGTTTTAGGTGTGCCTTTATTAGCCCAATACTGGAAGGTCATTTTCAATGCCACTTCAACCGCAGTAGAGCCATTGTCGGAAAAGAATACTTTGTCAAACCCGGGCAGATGCGTTAGCAATCGCTCTGCCAGTGCTATGCCTGGTTTATGTGTAAATGCTGCAAATATGGAATGCTCCAGCTGGTGCAGTTGAGCGGTTATTGCCTCAATGATATGGGGGTGACAGTGCCCATGCAGATTCACCCACCACGATGATATGCCATCAATGAATTTATTGCCGTCTGCATCGATAAAACATGACCCTTCACCCCTTTCTATAAGAATGTTATCCGGCGCATAGCTAACCTGTGTGAACGGATGCCATACATGTGCTTTGTCTCTGCTGTTCCAATCTGCGTTCATTGTTGACATATCCTTTATAGCAGCGTTTGGCGTAACTGATGAGCATAGCGGCTCACCATCACCCTGTCTATTACCTCTTCCTCATCAATGCGGCCAAGGCAGGTATAGCCAGTGTGTTTCAGTATAATGTCTTCTGTACCCTCTATTTCTTCGCCATTAAAGATGATGCCTTTTACCTTGATGCCCCTGTCTTTAAGCACCATGGCCGCCGATAGGGTGTGGTTGATGCTCCCTAAATAATGCCGGCTCACCAGCACGACCTCCACATCCAGTTTTTTGATCAGGTCAACCACAAACTCATCATTATTCACCGGCACTAATAGTCCTCCGGCGCCTTCTATCACCAGGTGGTTATTCGCGCCCGGAATGTGTATGTTATCCAGGTCAATGGTTATGTGATCACGTGCCGCAGCTGCATGCGGCGACATCGGTGTTTTCAGCCGGTAGGTTTCGGGGTGGAATACTGTCGTCGGGTTGCTTATTAATGAGCGCACCTTCATAGTATCGCTATTGTCCAGTTCGCCGGATTGTATCGGTTTCCAGTAGTCGGCATTCAGTGCTTCGGCTATAATGGCGGCTACTACGGTCTTGCCGGCATTAGTGTCTATGGCAGTTACAAAGAGTCTTTGCATTGGGATGGCAAACTGTGGAGCAGATCACTCCTTTATGTCGTATTCTTTTATTTTCCTGTAAAGTGTACGTTCGCTGATGCCCAGCTCTGCTGCAGCATCGCGGCGGCGGTTCTTATGTTTCTTCAACGCTTTGTTGATCATTTCCTTTTCCTTGTCGGCTAATGAGAGCGTTTCTTCTACATCTTCGTGATGCATGCCCGGGTCAAGAAGGATAGGAGTGTTCATGCCTGCAGGCTGAGCATTATATGTTACGTGCGTGATAGGCTCAGCATCGTTATACACAGGTATATTCTTAGCGCCGGGGTCAGCCGGGGTATATCCCTGGTGATTGGCTACATCGAATATCATCTGTTTCAGGTCGTTCATATCCTTCTTCATGTCGAAGAAGAGCTTGTACAGTATATCCCGTTCACTCGCAAAATCGCCCTGTGGTGTGCCATTATTCATGTTTTGGCCGGCGGGCACAAGCGCCATGCTCATATTGTCGCGCTGGGGCAGGAACTGCTGCAATACATCGGCGGTTATCTGTTTATTGGTAGACAATACCGATATCTGCTCGGCGGCATTTTTTAATTCGCGTACATTACCCCTCCACGGATAGTTGACCAGCATCTGCTGTGCAACAGGATCCATCTGGATAGATGTTGTTTTATATCGTTCAGCAAAATCTGCTGCAAACTTTCGGAACAGTAACGGTATGTCTTCCTTTCGGTCGCGCAGGGCAGGTACCCTGATCGGTACTGTACTCAGGCGATAATAAAGATCTTCACGGAATTTATGTTGGGAGGTAAACTCCAGCAGGTCGCGATTGGTAGCTGCTATAACACGCACGTCGGTCTTCTGTACTTTTGAAGAACCCACGCGTATAAATTCCCCTGTTTCCAGTACACGCAGCAGGCGTGCCTGTGTACCCAGGGGCATTTCGCCGATCTCATCCAGGAAGATGGTGCCGCCGTTTACGGTCTCAAAGTAGCCTTTACGGCTATCAACGGCGCCGGTGAAAGATCCTTTTTCGTGGCCAAACAATTCACTGTCTATTGTGCCTTCAGGTATGGCTCCGCAGTTTACGGCTATAAAAGGGTTATGCTTGCGCGACGAAAGATTGTGTATAATGCTGGAAAATATTTCCTTGCCCACACCGCTTTCGCCTACAATTAATACAGACAGGTCGGTATTGGCAACCTGGACCGCGGTATTGAGGGCGTGATTGAGCGCCGGAGAATTACCTATTATTCCAAACCTGTTCTTGATACTTTGAATATCCATATGGGGGATTTGGGTCAAAAAGTCACTTTGTATGACAAAATTACGGCTTTGTGCCGATAACAGCTATAAAACCTCGTTAATAACGGTATAGAAAATAGCTTTACTTGTCTTTAGCCAGCAGGGCAGAGAGATTGTTGCTGGTCAGTGGTTTATTGATGAACTGTATAACAGATGGGTATTGCGGTATCTTGGTGAGGTCGTTGTCGTTGATAGAAGAGGAGATAACGTAGATATGGTAGTTTTTTCGCGTATTCACCGGCAACTTTTCGAAGGCTTCTACAAATTCAAACCCGTTCATTATCGGCATCTGTATGTCTACCAGCACAATAATTGGATCCAGGCTGTTGAGCGAGTTTTGCTTGATGAATTCCAGGGCCTCCTGTGCCTGTAGGAATGACGTTACCGATTCGCATTTACCTGTATTCTTTATTACCTTTTCGGCAATAAAGCAATCAAGTTTACTGTCATCAATAACAATAAAATGCTGCAATTTATTTGTTGCCATTTGCTTTCTGTGGGATAGTAACTTTGAATGAGGTTCCTTCGTTCAATTTGGAAGACACCTCGATAGTGCCCCCAAGTTTAGACAACGCATCCTTCACATTATACAAGCCAAACCCGGACCCTGCTTCTTCCGATGTAGCCCTGTAAAACATGTCGAATATATTGTTTATATGGTCGTCATGTATGCCAATGCCATTGTCTTTTACAAAGATAATAGCATTGGTTTGATTTACTTCAATGTTCACATCAACAAATTTATCTGTTACAGACTTACGTTGATACTTCACCGCATTGGATAAAAGGTTGGTGAGCACTATTTTTATCGTCACTTCGTCGGAGAAGAAAGGCACATCCTGCTTTACCGACGACAGGAAACTGATATGTTCCATTGTGCCCGCAATGCGGAAGAGTGCCACACAGTCGTTAAGCGTTTTGTTGAAGTTGATCTCTTCAAAAACCAGCTGTCCACGCTTCATGCTGTAATAATCATGCACATTGGTAATGAACTCGTCCAGCTTTTTGATAGCGGAGTCCATCATGCCAAGTATTTCTTTTATTTCATTTATATCGGTACAGTTTTCGGCTATGCTTATTGCCCCCGATACACTGAGCAGTGGCCCGCGCATATCGTGCGTTACACTGTAGGCAAATTTGCCCAACTCATCATATGCCGACTGAAGTTCTTTGTTTTTAAGTGCCAGTAAATTATTAGTAAGGTAGAACTTATTGCCTTCTTCTATAGCGCTTTGTATATCGGTATCTGTCCACGGCTTTTTGATGTACCTGTAAATATTACCGCGGTTGATCGCATCAATAACAGATTCTATGTCCGTGTAGCCGGTGATAAGCATACGTATGGGCTCCGGATATTTAAAGCGTATCTCTTCAAAAAACTGTACACCTGTCTGGTCGGGCATGCGCTGGTCGCACAATATGATCCTGATATCCGGGTTGTCGGCAAGAAGCTGTCTGGCCACTTCTGTTGTCGCAGCAACAAGCACGGTATAGTCGAACCTGAAGGTAGCTTTAAAGCCCACCAGGTTATTCTGCTCGTCGTCGATATATAAAACCTTGATCTTCTTTTCCATTTCCCTGATTTATACCTGCTAACGGTTCTTGTTTTCTTATAGTGTATAAAGGGTGGTTATTTTTGAATCAATGGTAATTTAATGATAAATTCCGTTCCCTTGCCTAATTCTGAATTAATTTCTATAAGCCCATTATGCTTAATGATCGTGTTGTAAGCGATGGACATACCGAGTCCTGTTCCTTCACCTACATCCTTTGTAGTGAAGAAAGGTTCAAATAATTTCTTCCTGGTATTCTCGTCCATTCCCGTGCCATTATCTGCAATAGATATTGCCAGGTAATTGTCGTCCGACAAGTAGGTTTTAATTGTAAGTAAACCGCCTTCCTTCTCCCCATGTTGCTTCTTTATCGCATACACAGCGTTCGATATCATGTTAAGGAAAACCTGGTTCAGTTTGCCCGGGTAACATTCGATCAGTGGGAGGTTGTTGTATTGTTTTTCAACCTTTATCACGTTGCTGAACAGGTTGTTGGCAATGATGAGCGTAGAATCAAGGCCTTCGTTGATGTCTGCCTTTTTCAGATCATCTTCGTCCAGCCTCGAGAAGATGCGCAGACCTTTCACTATTTCTGCCGTGCGCGATGCACCTTCACCAATGCCATGCAACAGCTGGCCTATTTCATCTTTCAGGTAGTCGTAATCAATGTCCGATTTATATTCCTCTATCTGTTTCCTTTTTTCTTCTACAGGAATGTCTTCGTATACCAGTTTTTCCATGGTATCTACTGTATCCAGCAGCATGTGCACATCACGGTTCAGCGGCTTTACGTTAGATGTAACGAAGTTGATCGGGTTGTTGATCTCATGGGCAATACCTGCTGTCAACTGACCGAGAGAAGCCATTTTTTCGGACTCAACCAGCTGCGTTTCCGCCTCTTTCAGTTCCTTCATGGCCTTATTTAGTTCCTGGTTCGATAGGTTCAGTTCGTGTGTGCGCTCATTTACCTTTCTTTCCAATACAATGTTTTGCTCGGTGATGATCTTTTCATTTTCTTTCAATGCTTCGAGGGCTATGGCCTGCGATTCTTCTTTTTCCTTTCGGTACGTATTTATCTTATCAGCAAGTGCAAAAGAAAGTAACGCAACTTCCAGGCTGGAGCCTATCAGGATGGCGTTGCTCGTGAAAGTATTGAAAGGAAATACCCCGGCATCTTTCAGGATGTATATGACAACGCCTGCCAGGAAAAACGACCACGATACGGTGAAGAATATTGCCGGGCGATATCCCTTTTTATAAATATAAATACCGGCGATCATCATGGTGATGGCAACCAGCCCTGCAATGCCTTGCAGCATTTGCTGGGCCATTACAAAGTTGCCTGTCATACTCACTATTATACCCGCAAAGTAGGCAACGTTCAACGCCCAAAGCGCATAAAACAGAGCCTTAGAGTACCGTCTGAGATTGAGGAAGTTGAAAACAAAGAAAATAGAAAATACACCAGACAGGGCAATGAGTATGTTAGGTGCCTGCAGTTTCAGTACCGTGCTTTCGGGCCACAGAAATTTAGATGAATATCCTTTGAGGGTTGCTTGCAACAATCCCACTACCAGGATATACATTACGTAATAGAGGTAGTTCTTATCGCGTACGGTGAGGTAAATGAAGATGTTGTAAAAGAACATCACCATAATGATACCAAAGTATATCCCAAAGAACAGCTGATCATTATTAATGCTTTCCAGTACGGTAACTTCTTTATCCACGGTCATGGGTATGTCCATCACCGCATTGGTGGCCAGGCGCAGCAGGTATTCGCCGCTGGTACCGCGCGGCAGGCGAACGCGATATACCGGGAATTGTGTATTGTATTCGCGTGCACTAAAAGGTACCAGATCGCCTATATGCCGCTCAACACCTTTTAAAGGCAGATCGTACATCGTAGCTTCGGTAATGGTGCCGTTTTGTATCTTGAACAGCAGGTCGTCATCATCGGTTAAGTTGGTGACCTTTATCTTGAGCCAGTAGGCAGATTTGGTAAGCCCGTAATTAAGCGTATTGGTGGCTTCGGCAGTAAAAGGCATAGATAACACCTGTTGTGCCGACCATTCCCGGTTTTTGTCTTCAAGAACAGACACATTCATGGTTACCCCCGCTTGTGCCACAGCCTTGCCGGTGCCGGCGAACAGGCAAATGAGCATAAATATGGCAGCAGCCAGGTGTATTTTACGCTGTTGTTTCCTCATGTTTTCAGAATTGCAATCTATAGTCAATAGTCACGTCTCCTTTCGGGCCATTTACTGTAGCCGTGTGTACCGGATTGTGCATAAGGTCAAAGATATGGCTTTTGTCTACATCTGTTGCGTGGCTCATTTGTCCCAGGTCGTTGATGACCATGGCCGTAGCCACCAGGTCTAATTTCGGGTAATTGAAAAAGCCGTCTTTACCCAGGTAGCGTTCAATGATGAAGCCTGCATTCAGACACATGTCTACTGTTACCGGTGCAGCCAGCGCATAAAGCGACTCTACTTTAAGCTGGTAGGCCAATGCTATGGCCGACCTGAGCAGGAAGAAACTATAGCCATAACCTGCTATTTCCCGGGCGTTCCACAGTCCGCAGGCCTCCGCTATCACCTTTCCCGTCTGGCGACTGATGACCTCATGTATCTTATCATCTACTTGTCCTACGGCATGTACGATGGGTAATGCAAAATCAACGTCGGATATCTGTATCCTTACGCCTCCAAGTGCCCTGTGGTCATCAGGAGCCTCTGCAAGTATTACATAGGTATTTTTATGTTCAGCCCAGAGCGCGTTATTAGATGTGATCATGGTGATACCATACGACTCCAGTACCGCCCTGTGTCCAAGAACGAATTTCTGGCACGAGTCGGGGTCATCCACTGCACGAAAAGCTCTGAATATAACTGACGTCATTATTAGTTATTAGTGTCCGAAATATAGATCTCATCAATATTCAATCGTAGTGATCTTACTTCGGGTTCGTCGGATATGAAGAGTCTGAATAAAAATAAGGGTACTTGCTTTGTTGAAGATAAGTTAAATAATTGAACAAACTCCTTTTGCAGCACAACGAATTCTTCGCGTACATCTGCCGGCATGGCATCACCACCCCCATGGTTAAGCCTTATAAGGTGTAAAATGGTAGCCATCATAGGCTGAAGGGCTATTTTATGCTTTTCAGCCACCAGCCATATACGTTCTAATGCATGCCCTACGGCTACACAATTTTCGGGTGTAAACTCAGGTACCATGAACAGGCACACTGCTGAAGACGTAGCGACAAGGTTTTTGGACATGTCTTCCAGCGACTTACCCATTTTCCAGCCGGCCACCAATTGAATAGCACGTGGATCTTGTATCACCCTGAAGCCCACAGCATCTTTGGCCTTAAGGTCCAGTGTGCGTATGTCAAGTCCGTCGCGCGTGTTGATGGCGCTTTCCGCATCCCAGCGTATCTCCCTGCGGAAGAGGTCTGCATGACCCTCAGGTACAAACATCCTCAGTTTTTCGGCCCGGCCGGCAATATCGGCCATCTTCTGTATCACCGCCTGGTCTTCTGTTACTATCATCTGCACCGCACTCACAGGGGCTATCGCCTGTTTCATTTCGGCCCATGCATCTAAAGAGATGCGTATTGATGGGTCGCCCGGCTTGCGATTGGTATGGCGGGTGTACATGTAGTTGATCAGCTCATCTTTCTGTACATGCTCTTTTTTGTAAGGTATGATAGTGGCCACGGGATCGTAGATGCCCTGTTCCTTTAGCGGGAACAGTTTTACTTCCAGGCCAATACCCAGTTCTTTTGCCTTCAGATCTACATTCTCCAGCAATGATCCCATGGAAAAGAAGGTCTTCATATTCCGGTAGTTGGCAAATGCCGCAGAGCGCACGGGATCATCGAACAATACAATCCGCTGGCCGTCATAGTATAAACGCCACGGCTGGTTGTTGCCCGCAGACGGTGTAATGGCCGCCGCTTCTATCAGTTGGTTGATTACTGTTGTATCTGTGATAGCGCCGTTAACTGGCGTATGGGGCACCTGTGCGGCTTTTGCTCTCAGCCCTTCCTTTGTTACAGGTGGTATATCGTAGTCGTATTCTTTCTGTTTGGGTTTCGGGTCGCCTATAAGGTCTTCAATATCAATGAACCAGCGGCCGGACACATGTACCTGGTCCAGCAACACCCTGCGGCAGATGTCGGCAGTAATGCCGCCACCAAGGGTTACTGCGCTGGCCAGTTGCGGCCACGTATTGATCGTCTGGCCAATTTCTACTGCCGATGCCTTGAGGCGGGTAGACATGGTCTCTATACCTACTATCGGCAGCAGGTACGGGAGTTTGTCTTCCATGGTTTTGGCTTCCTTCACCTTGCTCAGGTCCAGGTGCTCTACCTTGCCATGCAGTATTGGCCTGTCTGGTTCCAGGTCAAAGCGTTCTATATCTATTGTGCCTCTGTCGCTGGCCTCCATAAGCACGGGTATGCCGTGTTTCTTGGCCGCTATGCGGCATTTTATCTTTACCTCCACACCGTCGCATTCATCTATCAATACGTCCAGTTTGCCGTTATCCAGCAGGAAACTTTCGATATTCTCTTCTGTTATGCCTTCGTGAAACGGTGTCACCTTCAGGTATGGATCTATTTCCGCTATCTCTCTGGCTACCAGCACAGTCTTTAATAGTCCCATATTGTGCACGCCGCTACGCAACCTGTTCAGGTTAGTGATCTCCAGGTCGTCATAATCGGCTATCCTCAGTTCGCCAAAGC
This sequence comes from Chitinophagaceae bacterium, assembly GCA_947455215.1. Classification (GTDB taxonomy): domain Bacteria; phylum Bacteroidota; class Bacteroidia; order Chitinophagales; family Chitinophagaceae; genus Flavipsychrobacter. The sequence goes on along the minus strand of CANGNA010000017.1, from coordinate 41,838 downwards.
CACGCTCCATGGCCAGGGTAAGTGATACCGATTGGCCTACGGAAAGGCCGATGACCCCCACTTTTTTGCTATGGAGCGTATCCTGCTCTGCACGTGTTATTTTGTACCTGTTCCTGTTGGTTCTTAATTCTTTAAATTCTTCTTCGTCTAATATATGTACTACGCGTTCGCTCCATGGGTAGTATACCCACACGCCATATTCGTGCATTGGGGTGGTGCCCAGGTGCTGTTTTATTCCGGCCTCTATTTCGTCCATAGAGAGGGTGCGGGACGGATTATTTGATTTTACCAGTTCTTTTAACTGTGCCCACATAGTATCGTGGGCCATCATATGTGGTTTCGAATCCAGCAATTGTTCGAAAGCCAGTTTCTGGTGTGCATCATGGAGCCTGAAAAATACAGGCTGATAGCTGTTATTAAGTTGTTTTGTGAATTGTAATTTTTCTGTTAACATAACTTATTTGTTTATGTAAACTGTAATTTGTTAATGAGGATAAATGTACGATAACAAAGGGATATTCCAATTATTTTGTACCTTGCAGACAGTTATATTTAAATGAATATCAAATAACGCATGGCGAAAGTTGATAAGATATCGGTTCTGTATGTAGATGATGAGGAGAATAATCTTATCTCTTTTAAAGCGGTGTTTAGGATAAAGTATAACATATTAACGGCGATCAGTGGAGAAGAGGCGATAAAGATGTTAAGGAACAATACTGTAAACGTGATCATCACCGACCAGCGTATGCCGCAAATGACCGGTGTAGAGTTCCTGGAGAGTATATTAGATGAGTTTCCGCTGCCTACCCGCATTTTGCTTACCGGCTATGCCGATATGACTGCGGTAATAGATGCTGTAAATAAAGGCAAGATATTCCACTATTTATCCAAGCCCTGGAACGAGGAAGAACTGGATATGACCATACAGCGGGCATATGCTGTTTACAAGGAAAAGATAGAAGAGAAGGAAATGAACGCCAAGCTGACACTCAGCAACGAGCAGCTGGAATTCTTGGTGAGGCAACAATTGTTATCTTAATAATATAAGTTCTTTAATTCTGTTGACCACCAATGTGGTCATTTTTTTTTAATATACTTTCTGCAGCCTGCCTGATGGTGGGGTAGGAAAACCGGAAACCTGCATTAATAGTTTTGCCGGCACTTACGTTACAACTCTTTAGTACTTCCACGCTCATCTCCCCGAGCATTATTTTCAAAACAAAAGCGGGTACGGGTACAGGTAACTTTATGCCGCCCATTATTTCGCCGGCCACATCCATAAGGCTGGCCTGCGATACCGGATGAGGAGCTACGCCATTATATATGCCTTGCATACGTTCCGTTTCAAGAGCGTACACAAACAAGCGGGCAAGGTCCTCCACTGCTATCCAGCTGGTTACCTGGCTGCCACCACCCAGGTAGGGCTTAATGCCAAAATGCATGGGCTTCACAAATTCTTTAAAGGCACCGCTCTCTTTGCCTAATACGATGCCAATGCGTATAATAGCTGTTCGGGCAAAGGCTGCTGCTCCCAGCGAGGCTGTTTCCCAGCCACGGCAGGTGGTTGCCAGGAAATCGGTATACGGGGTGTCATTTTCGGTGAATTGTGGTGTTCCGGGTCTGTCGGGGCCATAAAAGCCAATGGCTGAGGCGGCTACGAATGTTTTGCAATCGGGTGCATGTTGTTGTAGCTGTGCCACTAAAAAACGTGTAGCGTCTACGCGGCTGTCTACTATCTCTTTTTTACGTGCTGCGGTCCAGCGCTTATCGGCTACGCCTGCGCCGGCAAGGTGTATGATGCCATGGAGGCGTGCAAGTGCTGCGGTGTCGCAAAATTGCTTTTCGGGGTCCCATGCGGCATAGGCGACGTTTCCTGTGGATGGACGTCCGGCGGCATTACGCGTGAAGATCACAACGTTATAGCCTTTTTCGATAAGTATGCGGGTAATATACTTACCCACAAATCCCGTTCCTCCTGTTATACCTATTGTTTCCATACGGTTGCAAAATTGTTGTGAAGTTACGTGGCGGTATCAAACGGCAAGCGGCTGCCCTTTAACGTTTATTTTATAGAGATATACAATAAAACAATTGTTGGTGCGTTTTTTCTTGATACACCACTAAAAAACTACGGGTTCAATGAATAAAACTTTACATCAAAAACTTTCAGACAAGGCCATTTATATAGACCAGGTTACCGATCTTAATTTTCATTCCCTTACAGGCGATAGTTTTCACCTGGAGCAGAAACTGAAGGATGGCCTGCAAAAAGAATTGCTCAGTCCGCGCCCCGAGGCGGTTAGCCGCCTGCTGGAGTTGAGTCGTTCGTTGTAATATTATCTATATAGCTGCCGGGGTAGTATTTTACCAACAGACGTATGCACCTGTATTTACAGTTACTTCTCAGGCTATCGGTAATTTTCAGCACTTCTGTTCCCGGTATATCTCTGTCGGCATAGATGCGGATGGGCCAGCAGCTATCAGTATATTGTTTTACGGTACTGTCCGGTTTATCACGATAGACCGGATGCACGTCCGGGTTAGGGCCAGGGCCAGGATACACATAACTTATCTTCCCATTTTTTTCCAGTAGCACAAGAGTACCCGGCCCGTAATCAAGGGTGCAAAATATGGGGGCAAATGATGTGGGCAGCGTTTTTGAGGCGAGCCGCTCATCTATTTTCCTGGTCTGCCATATGCCGAACGCTATAAGGCAGGCTGTTATGCCGGCAAAGCTCCACACAGGCAGGTATATAAATAAGCGGCTGTTCATACAATACAGACTGATAAATGCAATAATTCCATAAGCGGTTGGTTTTGCGTTGGTTTTCCTGTTTGTGATTTCTTTAACATGGCATGGTACGTGTTTTACTCCTCTGTAAGCAGGAAACATTTTGAACCATAAAATACTGAGATCATGAACAAGTTAATAATAGCACTAGCCATCTGCGGTTTTACCGCAATAAGTGCAGAAGCACAGACAACTACTACCAAAGCAACAGTAAAAAAAGCTACCTGCAAGACCGAAAAGTATGGCCAGAACTACAAGGTGTGCAAGAAGAATGGTAAATACTACACTTGTGGTGTACGCCCATCGACAACAACTTGCAGCAATATGACGGCTACACCACAGCTGAAGAACCCGGTATGGACTGCCCCCGTAACCACTAATACACCTGCTGTGCCTGCAGATGGGGCACTGGTGGGTACAAGTGCCAATTCGCAGTATGCCAAGAATTACCCAGTATGTAAGGGCAATGGCAAATATCACATTTGCAAGCCCGGCGAAAGCCCTAATCCTGGTGGTATGACAACTACAACTGCTACCCAGGGGCCTGTACAAAAGTCTACTACGGTAACCCCAAGCGGTGTTGTGGCTACAACAACTACCCAAACATTTATGGAACAGCCTGCAGTGGCACCACAACAGCAGTCTTTGCCTTACCAGGACAATAGCGACGTTACTCTTGCGCCCTACACCGTTGTTGGCCGCCACGATACAGGCATCAATAATGCCAATGCGCCCTACCATGGCAAGAACAGCCCACAGTACGACGGTGTAGACAAGAACAAAGGCCGTAACCTGAACACGCCGCCACAGTCACCCAACTCAACCTTCGACGCGAAATAATTGAATGGTTCAGAAAAATGACCCGCTCCGAAATTGGAGTGGGTTATTTATTTTTATAAAACTTTCAGGATTTCAGGTCGATGAGGATGGCCTTTAAAGTTGAGTAAAGAAATTATCCCATAGCGCATTTTGTTTTTTATTGTTGTCGCTCCATGTTTCATGGTTTACACGTTTCAGGCCATTTCGTGTATGAGTAGAGTTGGCATAGTAATCAAGGAACATGTCGTCATGTTCCTGGTCTTTGATTTTTAATGCTTTAACAATCTTTTTTTCTAAAATTAAGCTATCACCGTGCCATTTGTACAATGCCTTATATACGTCAGTATACCAACTCCCTTCGTGGAATACTTGAATAGTACCATGTAAAGTGTCAATTGTATAATCTGTAGTGAGATCACCAGCATAAACAATGGAATCATTCAAGTTATCATATTTATAAACATTGAACCATTCGTTACCATTGCCATTTGGAGACGTATTAGTCATGATTTCGACAACACCATCGCCGTCTAGGTCTTCAAAATGTATTTGTCCCATTCTGTCGCCTAGTTTTGCTGAACCTTTGTAATGTAGCTTACAATTCATTTGCTTATAAAAGCTAACTTTATTATTGTCGTAGTCAATGTAAGCCGCAAAACTATCATGGCTTATATCCAGCCAAAGGCCGTCTATCAAAGTATCACGCCCATCAAAAAAGTTTTCATTTAGTAAAATCTGATACGGGTCTTTTAACGGTTGATTCTTTACCGTTGTGGTGCAACCATTTAAAAATATTAGCAAGATCATTGTGTATCGAAGGTCCAAAAACATAATCGTATCTATATATATTAAAAATAATATTCCAAGGTGCTTTTGGATTTTCGTCTTGTCAATTCAATAGTTCGAATGGTGAATAGTTCAAAAAGATTGCGGACGCCGGATTGACGTATTGACACAATCATATAACAGATAAAGTTACGTTTTTACGGTAAGGGATATCAACAAGGTGGTAATAGTCAAAAATCCTGCTGATTATCATATGCTATTTTTGGTGGGGCTACAACCACTTTATTCATTAAAGTGTTACTTTTGCAGCCTGTCTTATAATCTATAAAAAGAAAAATTATGCAGGAATTTGGTAAAAAGAACCAATCGTTCAACTTATCTGAGTTGGGCCTGAATGTAGCTACAGCACATTGGAACCTCTCTCCCGATGAGTTAGTGAAGAAGAGCTTAGAGCTGGGCCAGGGCGTGCTTAACGATACAGGCGCACTGTGTGTAAGCACTGGTAAGTTTACCGGCCGCTCCCCTAAAGACAAGTTTACAGTAAAAGATGCGATTACACAGGATAGCGTGGATTGGGGTGATGTGAACATTCCTTTTACTCCTGAGGCTTTCGATAAGCTGTATGACAAGGTGGCTGCGTACATGAGCGGTAAAGAGGTTTGGGTACGTGATGCTTATGCATGCGCCGATCCTAAATATCGTCTGAACATCCGCGTGGTGAACGAAACGCCATGGGCCAACCTGTTCTGTAACGATCTGTTCCTGCGCCCAACTGAGCAGGAGATAGCTACCCAGAACCACGACTGGCTGATACTGCAGGCTCCGAGCTTCCAGGCCGATCCTGCTGTTGACGGCACCCGCCAGGCCAACTTCACTATCGTGAACTTTACCCGTCGCATCATCCTGATCGGTGGCTCAGGTTACACCGGTGAAATGAAGAAAGGTATCTTTGGTGTGCTGAACTTTGTTCTGCCGCACGATCATAAAGTACTGTCTATGCACTGCTCTGCTAACGAAGGTAAGGACGGCGATGTTGCCCTGTTCTTCGGTTTGAGCGGTACTGGTAAAACAACGCTTTCTGCTGATGCAAGCCGTGGCCTGATAGGTGACGATGAGCACGGATGGGCAGATGGCAGCGTATTCAACTTCGAAGGTGGTTGCTACGCAAAATGTATAGACCTGAGCGCTGAAAAAGAGCCTGAGATCTATGCCGCTATCAAGCCAGGCGCATTGCTGGAGAACATCAAGTTCCACGCAGGTACCAACACTGTAGATTATGCTGACGGCAGCATCACCGAGAACACTCGTGCTGCTTACCCGATCAACTTTATACCAAACGCTAAGGAACCATCTTATGGTGGTCAGCCTAAAAACATATTCTTCCTCACTTGTGATGCCTTCGGTATCCTGCCTCCTATCAGCAAGCTGACCAAGGAACAGGCTATGTATCACTTCATCAGTGGTTACACTGCTAAGGTAGCTGGTACAGAAGTAGGTGTTACTGAACCACAGACCACTTTCTCTGCTTGTTTCGGCCGTGTGTTCCTGCCACTGCACCCTGCTAAATATGCAGAGCTGCTGGGCCAGAAACTGGACGCTGACAAGAATGTAAATGTATGGCTGATCAACACTGGCTGGAGCGGCGGTGCTTACGGTACAGGTAGCCGTATGAAGCTGAGCTACACACGTGCTATGATCAACGCAGCTATGCGCGGCGACCTGAATAATGTAGAATACACTGCTCACCCTGTATTTGGCATGCTGATGCCGGCATCTGTGCCTAACGTACCATCAGAAATACTGGTGCCACGTAACACATGGGCTGACAAGGAAGCGTATGACAAAAAGGCTAATGAACTGGCTGGCCTGTTCATCAAGAACTTCGAAAAGTATGCTGACAAGGCAAGCGAAGAGATCCGCTCTGCAGCACCTAAGGTGATGACAATAGCTTAATTAACTAGTAAAGAGTGCCGTAAAAGCAGCCATTACAAAATAATGGCTGCTTTTACATTTTATGATTACATTGCATTGATCATAAACAATTAAATGCTATGAAAAAGTACTTAGCAATTGTTGCAGCAGCATTTCTGTCTGGCAATACATTCGCACAGTCTTACTCGCAAATAAGCTCTTGCGATATCTCCAATACAACTGCTGTTTATGTTATAGATATCAGTGGGCCATGTTCCAGCACAACGTCGCCGAGTATGATAATAGCAGACTGGACCTCAAGTGCTGTTCATCATGTCTGGAGGCAATATTTTAAGACAGATCTGTCATTCATCGATACCAATGCGGTCATTGACAGTGCGACCCTATCGTTATATGCCAATCCTAACTCGCCAAGCGGTTATACCGGATCTCCTACTTATGGAACAAATAATGCGGTAGGTATCTATAGGGTTACCGGCCCCTGGGACACTACTACGCTCACGTGGGCTACACAGCCGGCTTATACTCATGCAGATTCTGCTTTATTACCTCAAAGCATATCGCCGGTGCAGAACTATGTTGCCGATGTGACTAACCTGATACAAGGTATAGTCACCGCTCATGCAAATTATGGTTTTGTTTTTAAGCATTTGCAAGAGACCACACACTACAATTCCATGATATTTTACAGTCCTAACGGTGGGCGCCTGGAACCTCCTGTAGTGCCGGTTTTGTTTGTTAAGTGGCATTTGCATTCTCCTGAGGGTGTAGTAAATATCACAGAAGGTAAAATTGCGCTGGTCGTTCACCCTAATCCGGCAAATGGTCAGCAGGTTACGATCGATCTGAAGGGTGTCAGTAAAGAAGGATACACTTTTACTATCACTGACATAACCGGACGTGTGGTAAACACGTATGGGGCATGCCTGGCAGACAAAGTAACCATAGACACAGATAAACTTGCAAAGGGCGTTTATTTATTATCGTTGAAAGACAAATCGGGAACCGCGGCTACGGAAAAACTAGTAGTTGAGTAGACAGCTGTTCTGCCCAATGAAAAAGCACCCCGGCTGCGATCAGCCGGGGTGCTTTTTCATTTCTATCGTTAATTACTGAGCTTCAGTAAAGTACATCACTACCGGGAAGTGGTCGGAATAACCGTTGTCCCAAACGTGATTTATTGTGTAAGAGCGGTGTGGTAACCCCTTGTCCTTGCCAATTTTGTTCTTTAGGAAGTCGCGGTTAAAGATCTCGTGTTTGTAGTAACCCCACTTATTGTTGGTGTTCTTGATAAAGTTACCGTTGATCATGATCTGGTCTATCAGGTTCCACTCGCCACGGTAGCTTTCGGTGCCCAGTCCATTGCGGTACATATTGATCCACGGATTATATATGTCTGTAGCCGCTACATCAGCTCGGTCGGCTTTGGCATGCAGTACATTGATCACACCGTCTGATGTTGGGTTGTCATTAAGATCGCCCATCAGCAATATTTTTGCACCAGGGTTCTTTTTAGTTATAGAGTCCACAACATTTTTGGCCACCTGGGCAGCCAGCCTGCGGCCAGGGCCGCTGCGTGCTTCGCCACCAGACTTTGACGGCCAGTGGTTCACAAGTACATGTACTGTATCGCCTGCCAGTATACCACATACATATAATACATCCCTGGTAGGGCGGCTTTGTCCCAACGATTCCAGCGGCACGTGCACCGGACGAGAGCCTAACACCGTGAAATATTTAGGATTGTAAAGCATGGCCGTGCTGATACCCCTTACGTCGGGCGTGGGGTACCATACATATTGATAATGCCTGTTCTGTATTTCCGGCTGGCTGGTAACTGCCTTCAGTACGTTGTCGTTCTCCACTTCTGCCAGGCCTATAATGGCGGGGCCATCGGGGGTGACATCGGTGCCCAGCTTCTGGAAAACTGTAGCAATATTGTGCGTTTTCTGGTTGAATACTTCCTGGCTCGGGGTGTTCTCAATATCATCCTTAGCCGGATCATCTATAGTGTCGAAGAAATTCTCGCAGTTATAGAAACCAATGGCCAGCACTTTATAATGCTTTTGTGCCGAAACACTAAAGCCGGTAAGACCCACCAGGGCCGTTAAAACAAACTTTCTGATCACGAACAAATCAATTTTGTGCAAAGGAACTTAAAAAACAACATTATTCATTCTTTGCAATAAGGTATAATCAAAAAATTACCCACGTGTAACAATAAGTTAACCCCTTTTTTGCTATAACTGCCACTAACCCCTTACTTTTGCAGCCTGTTTATCTTTTTTTGAATATTTTAAATGTGCATATGCTGAGATTTCGATACTTGCTTGTGGTATTGTTGCTGCTTTGTCCGGGCATGATGGTTTTTGCCCAAAAAAGCAAGAAGGGTGGTGCCATCAGGGGTATCCTGGTGAATGCCAGTACCAAGGTGCCTTTTAACGACCTGACGGTGGCCATACCATCGGTAAAGGCGTTCACCATTTCTGATGCCGAGGGTAAATTCTCCATAGCCGGATTGCCTTATGGCAGCTACGACGTTGTGATAAGCGGTGAATTTGCTGTGTCGAAAACAGTAAAGCTAAATGTAAAGGACCAGGTGACAGATGCGGGCACTATTGAAGTGACTCCGTCTACAACCAAAAACGACGTAGATAACCAGATACCTACCATTGCTATTGATGATATTGATGGCATCAGCGAAGATGACATCAACGCTGGTCAGAACATGCTGGGGTACTTTACACCGGCACAGGATCAATTTCTGTTCAATATCAATCGTACTTTCGGTTCTTTCTGGTACAGGCCAAGAGGTATCAGCGGCAGCCAGAATTTTCTGAATGGTTTTGACATTGCCGATCTGTCGAGCGGATATACAAATTTCTCGCTTTTCGGTGGCCTCAACGATATCTTGCGTAGCCGTAGTATCACTTATGGTATCAAAGCGTCTGATTATGCTTACGGTGTACCTAACGGAACTACCAATTATATAGATGCAACCGCGGCTTCTCAGCGTGCGGGTACCACAGTTTCTTATGCGGTGGCCAATCGTGCTTATCGCAACAGGGTTATGGTAACGCACAATTCCGGTATCCTGAAAAATGGTTGGTCGTACTCATTGTCCTTCTCACGGAGGTGGGCCCAGGAAGGTTATTACCAGGGTACATACTATGATGGTTATTCTTATTACGCAGCTGCCAGCAAGGCGCTTAAGAAGGGTACTATCAGCCTGACCACCATAGGTGCGCCTACAAGCCGTGGCCTTACTTCTACCGCAACGGATGAAGCTTTCGACCTGGTAGGTAGTCACTATTACAACCCTAACTGGGGTTATCAACAGGGTAAGAAGCGCAGCGGCAGAACATCTGATCTGTTTGAGCCGATCACTGTACTGAACTACACGCATACTCCGTCCGACAGGACCAGGTGGAACACATCCCTGGGTTACCAGTTCGGTACATATAAAAGAGGCTCTATCGACTTCTACAATGGCTACAGCCCGCTGCCAGACTATTACCGTAATTTACCGAGCTACTATCTGAATGGGGTCACTAACCCTAACGCAGGTGTGGCAGCAGATGTAAAAGCACAAATGATAACTCACCCGGATCTGTTGCAGATACAGTGGGATAACATGTACCAGGACAACTACCTGAACAATCAGACCATACAGAATGCAAACGGTAGTGGCTCCGCCACTACAGGCAAGCAATCTATATTTGTATACAGCAACCAGGTGGATAAAATGAGTAAGCTGTCATTCAACAGCCATATTGATCATTCTATCAACGAACGTCTGAATGTGCAGGGTGGTATCAATGTGACGCGTCAGAGCGATGAGTTCTATAAGCAGCTGGTCGACCTTATGGGCGGCGACTTTTTTGTGAACTACAACCAGTTTGCAGCACAGGCCAACCAGGGTAATCCAAGTGCAACACAAAACAACCTGGACGTGCCTAACCAGATAGTAAAGGTTGGCGACAAGTATAACTACGATTACATATTGAACATACTGCAGGGCCAGGCATGGGCGCAGGGTATTTACAACTACCGCAAGTTCAACTTTTTTGCAGCTGCAAATGTTGGCTATACTACTTTCAACCGAGAGGGTTTGACCAGGAATGGTATCTTCCCTAACGAGTCTTATGGCATGAGTGCCGATCAGAACTTTACAACTTATGGTGTGAAGGGTGGTGTGCGCTTTCAGCCCAATGCACATAATGTAATGTTTGTGAACGGAAGCATGGGTACATATGCTCCGGGCATACATAACACGTTTATTTCTGAGCGCACCAGGAATGGTGTGGTGACCGGCCCTGAAGTGTCGAGCATGACAGCAGCTGAAGCTGGCTATCAATATAAATCTACAAGGTTGGTAGCAACTGTTAGTGGTTACATCAGCGATATGAAAGACGGTACTACTATCATGAGGTTCTTTAATGACGATCCTGAGTTCCTGTCTTATGTGAACTACGTAATGCAGAATGTCGGTATCCGTTCTATTGGTACAGAGCTTTCATTAAGCTATAAGATCAATGAATCTTTTGCCGCTAATCTGAACGCTGCTATAGGACAGACTTATTATACCAACAGGCCAACAGTTTCTATATACGTAGATAATGATCCTACGGCCACTCAGAACGCGCGCCAGGTGTACATCCAGAACTACTATGTCGCCCGTGGTCCTCAGTCTGTATACACTGCAGGTCTTAGTTATCGCAGGAATAGCAATACCCGCTTTGGTATCAACGTTAACTACATGGACCGTAATTACGTAGGCATCAACCCTGAAAGGCGCACAGCACTTGCAGTAGATATGGTAGGCAATGGTAGCACACAATGGAGCAATATAGTTGACCAGGAAAAGTTGCCTGCCGCAATGACAGTTGATGTGAACGGTTCGAAGACCTGGAACATATCTAAGTGGACGCAGAAAACACTGCACCGTGGTAGCTCACTGGTACTGAACGCCGGCATCAACAACCTGCTGAACAACCAGGATATCAAGCTGATCGGTTATGAACAGCTCCGTTACGACTACAAGAATAAAAATGCAATGAAATTCCCTACTAAATATACCTATGCAATGGGTATCAACTTCCTTGCAAGCCTTAGCTGGAGATTTTAATTAAACTACTAAAAAAACAATCTGAGTATATGAAATTACTTCGTTTATCAGCCGTTCTGCTTGCCGCGAGCACTTTGCTGGCATCATGTGTAAAGAAAGCTTACGATTCGCCGCCGGATAGCAGCCAGTATGACCCTGCATTGCCTGTGCAAACCACTTTGAAAAATATTTCCAACATGACAGTTGGCCTGGGTCAGAATAAATGGCGCCAGATGGGTGACACTACCGTTTATGGTGTAGTGGTAGCCGACGATCGTTCAGGTAACTATTACAAACAGATAGTTATAGAAGACACATCGATAGGTGGTATGATCCTCTATATAGATAAGTCTTATCTCTATGCTGATTACCCGGTAGGTCGCCGTGTTTATGTTAAACTTAAAGGCTTGTACCTGATGAACTATGCCGGCTCGCCGGAAATAGTTTACGCCGTGGATGCCGCGGGCAATACTACGCCTATACCTTCAGGTCTTGTAGGTAACTACGTTATTAAGGGTAAGTATCCTGATAATTCTGTAACAGCCAAAGTAATGACCCTGGAAGACCTTAAGTTCTCTGCCAATAACTACCTCAACTGCCTGGTTACCACTACCGGTACCCAATTTGCAACGGGTTCTTACGGTGCTCCTTATGCTGGGTCTCCATCAGCAGGGTCTGCCACAAACAGGGTAGTAGAGGATTGTGGTGGTGTTCAAATGACTTTGCGTAATAGCAACTACTCGAATTTTCAACCTTATCTGACACCGAGCGGACAAGGTACACTTACCTGTATCGTATCTACCTTCAACGGTGGAGCGCAGTTGTTTATCCGCGATACTACCGATGTAAAAATGACGGGTACTGCATGCAGATAAATTTTTGATTAACTTTTGTTCTTAACAATTTTATAGACCCGCAAGCCTTAATTTTGCGGAAGAATTTAGAAACCTAAAAAAAAGAAAAATGAAGAAATTTTTACTCTCTTGCATGTTCCTGGGTGCCGTTGTAAGCGCTGAAGCTCAGTTGTATCCTTCAGGTACAGGACCTTACACTCAAAACTTTAATGCGCTGACAACCACTACCGGTCTGCCTGTGGGTTGGAAGGTATACAGCGGTTCTACAGCATCTTCAATAGGTACTGTTGGTAACTATAGCAATGCCACTATCGATGGTATTTTTAACGATACTACCTGTGGTAACATCACCGGTGGCTTCAAGAACTACCCATCAGCGTCAGGCGTAACAGCAGGTACTTCATGTGCTGCTCAGCAGTCTGCATCAGACAGGGCTCTGGGCGTTCGCCAGGTATCTCCTCAGAACTCTACTAACCCTAACCTGGATTCAGGTGCGGCGTTCGTGCTTGCTCTGGGCAACACCGCGGGTATGTCTAACCTTACATATGGTTTCGATCTTCAGTCGCTGGATACTTCAAGCCCTCGTGTTACTACATGGAAACTGCAGTATCGTATAGGTACTACAGGTAACTTTAACGATGTGGTGACCAGCCCTGCTACCCTTACTACAGGTGGCCACTTGTTCACTAACACGCCTGTTACGGCTACTTTCCCTGCAGCGCTCAATAACCAGAGCTCTCCGGTGTACATCCGTCTCGTTACACTTGATTTCTCATCAGGTTCAGGTAACAGGCCTTCAACTGCTATCGATAACGTGAACCTTGGCTGGACTGGTACCGCTACAACTGCTATCAACGACGTGGCTGCTAATGCTACATTGCCTTTGAGCGTGGTTACTGCAACATCTTCTGCTATAGCGCTGAATTTTGATGCTGCCGATGCTGGCGAATACACTGTAATGCTTACAGATATGGCTGGCCGCACAGTTGCTACCAAGTCTGTATCTGTTGTTCATGGCAACCAGACAATAACTGTAGATGGTATTGCTGTTGCTCCTGGCGTTTATGTTGCCAAGATCACTAATGGCGCTGCTTCAGGTATCACTAAGGTATCTGTTCACTAAGCATCAGTTACAAAGATTTTTTCAAGGGCACTCCACAAAGAGTGCCCTTTTTACGTCAATTAATTTTTCAGTGTTTTGTAAAGCATTATTTTTATCGGGTCTAATTATTTGATTGTGAGGAATAAATTTATTTTAAATGGCCTTGGGGCTGCGGCGTTCACTTTATGCACATTCGTTGGCAATGCGCAGGTAAAGATATTGTTTGATGCAACAAAGGCCGAATCTGCGGGTAATGCTGATTGGGTTTTGGATGCTGATCTGCGTAATATAGATTGGTACCCGACGGCCACTACCGGCACGGGTAGCTTCTATACTTCCAGCAATGCGCAGCGTATCCCTACGCCGGCTCAAAGCGGGATCACGTCTTCAACGTCAGAAACCTATTGGGATGGTGCGCTCTCAGCATGGGGTGTCGATTGTGCCAAGAAGGGATATACTGTAGAATCATTGCCATATAACGGCCAGATAACCTATGGTAACACCGCTAATGCCCAGGATCTGTCGAACTATAAAGTGTTTGTTGTAGATGAGCCCAATTTGCCGTTTACAGCTGCTGAGAAGACGGCTATATTACAGTATGTGCAGGCGGGTGGCAGCTTATTTATGATATCAGATCATAACGTGAGTGACAGAAATGGTGATGGCTGGGATTCTCCGCACATCTGGAATGATCTGCTTTCTAACAATACAGTACAAACCTATCCGTTTGGTATTTTTTACGATACTGTAGATTTCTCCCAGACCACTACTAATATTTCGGCCGCAAGCTCCGACTCCATCATACATGGCCCTATGGGTACTGTTACCAAGGTGCAATACTCTGGCGGAACTACTATGACACTTAATCCCACACAGAATAGCAGTGTAAAGGGTGTTGTTTTTAAAACAGGAACTACGCCGGGTAACACCAATGTAATGGTGGCTTATGCACGTTTCGGGCAGGGTAAGGTAGGTGCCATGGGCGATAGCTCGCCGTTTGACGATGGTACCGGAAACCCCAACTGCACTTTATACGACGGTTATTTCGCTGATGCCGCCGGCAATCACCAGTTGCTGATCATGAATATGACCATATGGCTGGCCACTACCGATGCCGCAAGCCATGTAGGCGTAGATAATATTGATGAGGCAAACAATGTGCTAAGAGTATATCCCAATCCATCTACCGGTATTATTAATTTGTCAACAACTGCGGATATGGAAGGTGCTTCGATCAATGTATATAACTTTGCAGGTCAACTGGTTAGCTCAGTACAAAACGACCTGAAAGCTGGTGATGTGCAGAGCTTTAAGTTGCCTGCCGGCAGTTATTTTGTACGGGTGGTAAGCGACAAAGGCTTGCAAACTACAAGGTTTACCGTATATTAGTTGGGAAATTCTGCTTTATGATCAAAAGGATACTCACGGCTGCTGCTATCGCAGGTCTTGTAACAGGGAGCATCGTATACAGTTATGCATGGGGTGTCTGGGGACATTCCAAGATCAATCGTGGCGCTATACTGGCGCTGCCGAAGGAGATGGGCATGTTCTTTTATAACCATGCCGACTATATAACTGAAGAGGCCGTAGCACCGGATATCCGCAAGTATACCATGGGCGATAAATCTGAGTTCCCAAGGCATTATATAGACCTGGAAGATTATAGGTACACGTCTCCAGCTGGCATGCCGCGAACCATTGATGCAGCTAAAGCTAAATTTGGTAAGGATAGTGTAGACAAATATGGTACATTGCCCTGGACGATACAGGAGGTGACTGCAAAGTTAACTGTGGCTATGCGCGAAAAGAACAAGGCCGAGATCCTGTTCCTTGCTGCGAACCTGGCCCATTATATAGGTGATGCGCATATGCCCCTGCATACATCCACTAACCACGATGGGCAACTAACCGGACAACGTGGCATACATGCTTTATGGGAATCGCAGTTGCCGGAACAGTTTGGTAAGAACTATAGCCTGTATGTGCGTAATGTACGCTATCTGCCTGATGTCGAAAAGGCTACCTGGGACATTATAGACAGCAGCCATAAACTGGTGAGCGTGCTGCTTTATAACGACTGGAAGTTGCGTGATGGCAAGCCTATTGAGATGCTATATAAGATAGCACCCACCGGGCAGCCGGAAGAGAACAAATACGGCCAGAAGACACACGCCTACGAATATGCACATGTGTATCATGAACTGCTTGCAGGTATGGTCGAAAATCAGATGCGTGCAGCTATTGCTGCAACGGCCAACTATTGGTACACGGCATGGGTGAATGCCGGGAAGCCTGATCTTTCCGATCTGGACCCGAAGTATATCACTGACCGCAACAAGAAGTTTTACGAAGAAGATATTAAGTACTGGATGAAGGGGAAAGTAACGGGTTATAAGGTGAAGAATGAATACTAGGGTACATACAGACACTTCTTTTTTTTCGATAAGAAATTACCGCACCGTGTTCTTCGGTGTGGTTTTTTTTATGTCGTTATTACAAGCGCCGGTTTATGGTCAGATCAACGTGATCAATGCGCAAACAGCAGCTATCCTGGCACAAAAATTGGCGGGGCAGGGTGTAGTGGTCACCAATCCTGTACTGCGGTGTTCTCCGTTATCTAACGGCCTTTTTACAGTTACTACCAGCAACCTTGGTTTAGATAGTGGCATAGTGTTGACTACCGGACGGGCGGCCACAGTGCCGGGTTATTACGGAGTGAATGGCCCAGCAGAAGCGTTGGCAAATACATCTATCGGCTCAGGTGGAGACTCATCACTGAATGTATTGGCTGGTCAACATACATTGGATGCTTGTAGCCTTGAGTTTGACGTAGTGCCGGCAGGTGACACAGTAAGTGTTGATTATGTGTTTAGTTCAGAAGAATACATCAGCGCAGTATGCGGCCCTTATAACGATGCATTTGCCTTCTTTATTTCGGGTCCTGGTATTGCTGGGGCAGATAATATGGCCAGGGTACCCGGTACAGATATTCCGGTGACGATCAACTCCGTAAATAATGGTGTACCGGGCTCGCATGGCAATATTGTTAACTGTACTATCATGGGGCCAGGCTCGCCTTTTACATCTTTCTACAGGGATAACACCAACGGGGCAACCCTTACGCACCAGGGGATGACAACTGTACTTAGGGCATGGCATGTGGTGACCCCTTGCCAGACATATCATTTCAAAATAGTGATAGCAGATGCCGGTAACGATAAATATGACTCGGGCGTTTTTCTTGAGGCCGGTAGTCTTACCACTGGTAGTTATAAGGTCACAGCCGTGCCGGCTCCCGTACCCGACAGTGCTGCCGTATGTATAAAGGGATGCCTGCCAGGTCGGTTCAGGATAAAGGCACAGAAGGTTCGGAATGTGCCGCAGTCCATTCATTTTGCATTGTCAGGGGCAGCTATAGCCGGGGTTGATTATGCGCTTATGGCCGATAGTGTTGTGCTGCCCGCCTATGCTTCTTATGCTGATGTACTGGTCTATGGTTTGCCTACTGCACTTAATGGCCCGAAGGAGTTAAAGATGACGATCTTCAGCCCGTCAATATGCCACAGTACCAGCTTTGCGGCCGATAGCGCAGTAATCACCATCTATGATACGGTGCATGTAAAGGCGTTGCCTTCAGATACATCACTGTGCCGTAAGGACAGCATACAATTGAATGTTATTGGCGAGCCGGTATTTGCCTATCTATGGACGCCCGATATAGGTTTGTCAGCAAATAACGTAGCAGCGCCGATTGCAGCACCGGACGCGACAACTGTTTACACGGTAACTGCATTTGTGCCATCATCGGCCTGCCCGCTACATACGGATACGGTGAGATTTAGTATCAGGCCCACACCCACCATAAATACAGCACATAATATGGTGGCTTGTTACAACACTTCGGTTGTATTGCCCGGCAGCGTTACAGGTAGCGATGCTGCATACACTTATTTGTGGCAAGGGCCCGGCAGCTACAGTAGCACCATGCCCCAGCCGGCCACTCCTGCTATTACTTCCAATGCTTCATTCACGCTTACTGTTACCAACGATACAAATGGTTGCCGGGATATGCACGTGTTTGATATAGCGCTAAACAAGCCAGATCCACCCCAAGTTAACAATCCGTACTACTACTGTAAAGATGTATCTCCGGCTGCGCCGATACCTGTATATGGGCATGATGCAAAGTGGTACGATAGCAGTGCAGCAGCACTGGCCGGAACTCCGGTACCACCTATTGATAAGGTTGCTACCTACACCTATTATGTTGCTGATGAAGTGGCCGGATGCGAAGGCCCTGTAGTACCTGTAATGGTAAGGGTGGAAAAGTGTTGCGATGGAGATGTGTTCATGCCCACGGCCTTCACGCCAAATAACGACGGTCTCAATGATCACTATCACCCCGTTCCCGGGTTCTCGTACACTATACGCAGCCTGGAGATATATAACAGGTGGGGGCAGGTGGTATACAGTAGCACCGAGGGTAACTGGGACGGCCGTTTTGGCGGGACAGATGCGCCTGTAGGAACGTACTTCTATAAAGTATCTTTCAGCTGTATCCTGGGTGGTATCTACCAGCGTACGGGTGACTTTATTTTGGTTCGTTAATAATGCGTTGTGTGGTGTACTATATCGTATTAGCTTGTATCTTTGCCGCCCCTTTCCAATAATGGAGATGTTTTTTTAATATTTGGAATATGAAGTTGTCAAAATTATTGTTGACCTGTTGCCTGCTGGTTGCGTCGCTTGCAGCCGACGCTGGTGATAAGATCAAATACTATTTTAACCATACTGTAGATAATACAGTGTCAACAGGTACCAATGCCATTAATCTTAACGGTAAGATCGACGATACATTGGTAGCATACATTAACAGGGCGAAGTACACGCTGGATGTGTGTGTGTACAATTTTACCTCATCATCTACGGGACTGGCCAATGTGGCTAATGCCATTAATTCAGCCTATACCCGCGGTGTAAAGGTGCGCTGGATTCACAATGGCACGTCTGCCACTGCCAACACCGGCCTGTCGCTTATCAATTCCGCCATACCTAAGCTTGCAAGTCCCAATGGAAGCGCTTATAACATCATGCACAATAAATTCCTTGTTGTGGATGCCAACTCTTCAGACCCCAACGACGCTATTGTCTGGACAGGCTCTACCAACTGGTCGGTGCAACAATTTGATTACGATTACGACAACGTGGTTATTTTCCAGGACTCGGCTCTTGCTCATGCTTATCGTGCTGAGTTCAATATGATGTGGGGGGATACCGGTATGACCTATAATAGTGCTAACTCAAAATTTGGTCCGGATAAGACCGACTTAGGTCGTCATAATTTCACTATCGATGGTAAAACCGTTGAGCTTTATTTCAGTCCTTCGGACAATACCAATAATCATATAGCCTCAACTATACTTACCGCAGATAAGGACCTTTATTTTGGCCTATATTGTATAACAGACAACACTGACGCCAATAATATCGTAGCCCGTAAGAATGCAGGCGTATATGTTGCAGGGATCATTGACAATTACACGGTTTCTGCAAGCGGATCAGAATATCCAACACTCAATGCAGCGTTAGGTACGACTAACTTGAAGGTATATAATGGCGGAAGTTATTTATATCACAATAAATATTTAATTGTCGACCCGTCTGATGCGTGTTCCGATCCTATGGTTCTCACCGGGTCCCACAACTGGACATTTTCTGCCAATAGCCAGAACGATGAAAATACTGTGATCATACATGATGCAACAGCTGCTAATATATACTATCAGTCGTTTAGGGCGGACTTCACCTCATTAGGTGGCACACTCACTACCGTTGCGGGTTGTAATACAGCTGTAGAAAATTTAATGGGTTGGGATGCTGAAGTCAGGATCTTTCCTCAACCGTCTGCAGATGGTGTTTTTAATATCGAATTGCCGATTGCTGCAGAGCAATTTATATCAATACAAGTGTCAGACATGCAGGGTAGAATATTACAGACAGTTAACGACGAGCCACGACCAGGCATATATCATCATTCCGTTAATATAAGCACGGCAGGCATGTACATAATTAAAGTAGTTGCAAATAATACTATTTATACGAAAAAGATAAACAGGTTGTAATAGTATTAATTGTGCTAAATATGTTATTTGGCGCTAATAAGCGCAGCTAATAGAAAAAAACGTTATTTTTGCCAGCAATCCCTCTTGTAATAATTATTTAATATCACGTATTTGGTACTTAAGAACTATACAAGCAATTTTACAGTTTTAAAATATCCCCATATGAAATGCACCTTATGTTCGACGGCTTATCGGTCAACCGGCTTTGTTATCGCCCTTCTCCTGATGTTTGCGCTTCCACAGCGATCGTGGGGGCAGGCAATATCTCCGTCTACCACCACCACGCTTACTAGTACTGCAACAAACGTACTGGAATCATTGACAGGTTGGGTAGGAACTGCTACAACCACTGGCGTCACGTCATGGCAACTGGCTGGTGCTGGTACCACCGGTAACACTCTTGCGGGTAGTAATCAGTCTGGTGGTGCTTCTGGCGGTTGGTATGGAAATGGTAATATCTCATTTTTAGGGTCTGCTAATGCGACCAATGGTTGCGCAACTCTGCGACTGATAAATGGTACTGGGACAACCCTGACCTCGTTTCGTGTTGTCTACCAGGCAATGATGTGGAAAAGTGGTACAGCAAGCCCTAGCGTAACATATTCCTGGTCTACCGCCGCTGCTAGTACAATGCCCACAACCGGCACCAATCTTACTAATACGGTATCTGCGCTGGGTTTTTCTGATGCAGTGACCACTACTACTGTTACGCCAGTAACAATGGCTGCAACAATAACTGGTGCTTCTATCCCTAATAATAACTATCTTTTTATGAGATGGTTACATAGCGGTAACAGCAATGCAGATAATCTCGGTTGGGACGAAATATATGTTGTGCCCACCCCTACCACACAAGCATCATCGATCAATTTCACCACCGTTTCTTATAACCAGATGACGGTTAACTGGACAAATGGTAATGGCCGCAGAAGGGCTGTATTTATGAAATTGGGTGCTGGCGCTATTACGAACCCTACAGATGGTACTTTATACACTGCAAATACCGTTTTGGGATCCGGAACTCAGTTGGGTAGTTCTGGTTACTACTGTGTTTATGATGGCACCGGGTCTTCTGTTACGGTCACTGGTCTTACTCCGACGACTACTTATTTTGTGCAGGTTTTTGATTACAATAGCGACGCTACTCCTACTGCTGCAACGATTACTTACAACACATCGGCTGTGTCTGCTTCACAGACTACAAGTGCCCTGACACATTATTACTCACTGTCTTCCGGATTTATTGATGATGTGAACACCTGGGGTATCAATACAGATGGTACAGGTAGCCACCCGTCAAACTTTACAACAGCAACTCAGCTATTCCACCTGGCAAATAATAATCCGGGAACAATCACCGGCAGTTCGTGGACAGTTTCTGGCGGTGGTTCTAAAATTTACCTCGATGGTACTGATATTACGGTTACCTCTTCGAAGCCAATAGTAGGCACAATGCAAATTGCCTCGGGACGTACTATTACCTTGCAAAATACGACGATACCAACATTGGATACGATCAGTAATAGCAGTACAGTAATTTACGCCAACGGCACTGCTAATACGCTTAATTACACATCCACTTACGGCAACCTGGTATTCGATGGTTCAAATACATCTGTGACCAATCCCGGCTCAAAATCACGCCTGAAATTTGCAGGTAATCTTACTGTTCGTAACAGTGCAAGTTTTAGTGGTAATAATATCACGTTTGTTCCAACCTCTACGGCAGCACAAACAATTACGGGCAACAGCCTTACCCTGGCCGTTGATAGTATTGTCAGCATAGCCGCTAATAAAACAGGTACACTGACACTTGCCTCCGGAACTCCGATGACGATCTCCGGTTCTATAGTGATGGATAACTCCAACGCCGGTAATGCTTTCAGCGATGGAGGCAACACGCTCAATGTGGTGGGTTCTGTTTCTATGACCGGTAATGCTGCTGGCTATGTACTTACGGGAACTATAAATGCAGCACCAACAAGTGCTACGAATTTCTTTGGCGCTACTACGGCAAGCCCAGTGGTTGCCGCCCTGAATAACGTTACGGTAAGCACTACTTCTCCAGTTACATTTAACCCTACGGCGGTATCGGCTGCTACAACGACCCTCAGTGGTAACCTGACAGTTTCTGCTGCATCAACTGTTACTTTAGGTGCTAACACAATTGCGCTGGGTGGTAACTATACATGGGTGCCATCAAGCGGTTCACTGGTTTCTTCAAATACAAGCATAATATTTAATGGGGGGACAGCTCAAACTTATTCTACCGGTTTGGCGGCTGGCCACACATTCTCTATAACAACACTCAATAATAGTGCAGGCCTTACCTTATCAGCAGGCAACATCACTACGCCTACTTTCAACTGGACCTCTGGTAATCTCTCAACTAATTCGGGCACATCTACTACGGTTGGTCCAGTGTTCACTACATCTGTAGTAGCCGGATCGGGAGCAAAGACGTTCCTTGGTGGTGGTACATGGGATGGCAGTAGTGGAGCTAATGGTGGTGTACTTAAACTGAATGGTACAAGTAGTGCTTCGGGCGGTATAACCGTTGGTAGCCCAACATCTACTTTCAATAGCGGCATCCTTGATCTTGGCACTGCTAACGCATGGACAAGTTCAAACGGTACAATAACAATTAACCCGAGCAGCCAGCTATACCTATCAGCAGCAGCGCCTTTAACAGGCTGTACCATAACGCTCAATGGTAATGGTAACAACGTTACCACAACATATGGTATAGGTGCCCTTAAAACAGGTGCTACAGTTTCGCTGACCTCTAACGCAACAGTCAATATTGCGAGTGGTACAACCATTTCTCTTGGTAATGCACTCACGCTTTCGGGGGTAGTTAACTTTAATGGTGAATTGACAAAGCGTGGAACGGGCACGCTCAATATATTTGGCACATCTAATACAGGTACTGGTGGCATCCGCATCAGCGAAGGTTCTGTGAACGTTAATAGCGCCGCAACGAATGGCATTAGTTCAAGCGCCTACCCAATAACATTTAATCCTGCTGTAACCGGTAGCTACTCCCTTACGCTTGGTGTATCTCAAACCATTAGTAATCTGAGTACTGTTTGGCCTTCAGCTGCCGTTACGGGTACACAGACGCTTACCCTGGCCAGCGGTACAACGCTTACAATAAATCAGGCATCGGACAGTACTTTTGGCGTGAACCCAGGTGCTACAGGAACCGGTCTTGCAGCAATAACTGCTACAGGTGCTAATATTATTAAGACTGGCGCAGGTGTATTGAGATTAACCGGTACACAGGTGAACCATACAGGCTCTTTGACTGTTAATAATGGTGGCCTTGTGCTTTCCCCGTCGACCACCGTTACACTGGGAACTGCAGGCGCTACAATATCTGGTGGAACACTTACATTATCCCCCTCCGGTACGCTTACATTATCGAGCACAGGTGGAGTAAACATCAACGGTGGCGGTTTGGTTGTTTCTAATACAGCGGGTTCAACGGCCACGGGAGCTATAACATTGTCGTCAGGAACTTTGTCAGCTTCAAATGCTTCTACGCTAACTATGGCCGGTATCACGCAAAGCGGTGGTGCCATCACGATGAGCGGATCTGCATCGGTAGGTACGGGAGCGCTAACACTGTCAGGTGGTACTGCAAGGATTGCTCAAACAGCCGGCACTACTACCGTTGGTGCAATGAACGTTTCTGGTTCTGCGGCAGTGTCGCTTGCTAACACATCTACATTAACTGCTTCTGGTATTACACAATCCGGTGGTAGTCTTACCTTGAGCAGCAGTGCTTTAACAAGCACAGGTGCCATTACATTGTCTGGCGGCACCACAAGCATGGCTCCTACCGCAGGTACCACTACAATGGGTAACCTGAACGTGTCAGGTACAGCGGCCCTTACTGCAGCCAACAGCACTACACTTAATGGCGGTACCATCACTCAGACAGGCGGGGCAATATCATTGACCGGTTCTGCATCAATGTCTTTAAGCACATCGAATATATCTGGTGGTAATTTATCTGTAATAAACAGTGGCGGTACTACTACCCTTGGTAACACCACAATCTCTGGTACGGCTGCTGTATCACTTTCAAACGGATCTACGTTAACAATGGGTACCATTACCCAGAGCGGCGGTAGTGTAACCATATCAAATACTGCTGTTTTAAGTGCAGGTGCTACATCACTTACCGGTGGTACAATGGTAAATAACGGTTCGGCTAACGTAACAACTACCGGCGCCGTTGTTATCAATGGCGGTGCACTTACTATCAGTAATACGGCTGGCTTGGTTAGCTATAGCGGCACTACCACACTTACTTCAGGCTCTCTTACGATCGCTCCAGCCGGTTCTGGGCTCAATGTATCAACAAGTGCATTGTTACTTAATGGTGGAGCATTTAAATTGATACCGTCCTCCGGAACAACTTTAACTGTAGGTGCAGTAAGGTTGGGCGGCAGTTCATTCTCAACAGTTGGTTTGACAGCGTCAAATATTATAGTAAATGGTGGTGTAGTAACTCTTGCGACAAGCAGTACCATAACACTCGATCCTACAACACCGCACAGTCTCAAGTTCGCCGCTACAACAGCAGCATGGGCTGGATCTTCTCTTGTTATTTATGGTTGGAACGGTAACTTCGACGGTACCGCAGGTACAACAGGAAGAATTTATTTCGGTTCCGATACTGCAGGCCTGCTTGTTGCCAATAAGAATAAGATAACTTTCTACAATGCAGCAGGCAATAACTTTGTACCAGCTACGATACTGAGTACCGGCGAAGTGGTGCCAAAAGCAACGATCACCACTGGCACTGTTACAACAACACCGCCAATGTATAACGACGTTACAAATCCGATAACTGTTGCTTATACATATACCGGACCGGTACCAACTTCTGTTAATGTTGAGTTGTCAGATAATACAGGTTCATTTACAGGTAGTGTTACTGTGATAGGAACAGGCACCGCAAGTCCGGTAGCCGCTACTATTCCATCTGCCATAGCCGTTGGTTCTTACAAGGTACGTGTTGTCGAGACGTCGCCTATTACAATAAGTGGTAGTGCTAGTGCCTCATTCAACATACTTGGTCATCCTCCTGTATTGACATCGGTTAGTACTTATTCTGCAGCACCGGGAGCGACAATAACGCTGACAGGTACTAATTTTAATGCTGTTGCGGCCAAACAGAAGGTCTTCTTCGGTGCTACATGGGCTGTTCCTGTTTCAGGATCTACTACATCATTGTCTGTAGTAGTGCCACTTGGTGCAAGCGCTGATTTCATCTCTTTGTTCGATACGACAACTCATCTGGAGGCAAGTTCCACCATCAAATTTTATCCCGATTACGTTAATGATTATTTTACGACTACGCTCACCATGCAGGATGCCATAGGTATTTCAGTGGCCCGTGCTACTAATCAGCACAACCCTTGGAACACTGCCGTTGGCGACCTTGATGGTGATGGTCGTCCTGATATGGTGGTGGCTACAGCATCTATTTCCTCGCCTAATGCTACGCATTTCTCTTATTTCCGTAATGTAACTACAGGTAATGGTGCCAACGATATGGCTACAGCATCTTTCCAATACGTTAATACACAATTATTGCAGGGTTTTGTTGCTAATATTAAAATAGCTGATCTTGACGGAGATGGTAAGCCGGATATCATTGCACCCGGAGGAAGTGGTTCGGTGCAGGTTAATATTTTACATAATAATACATCCGGTTACGGAACAGCTGGAGTTGGTAGCATTACATTTCAGGGTTCTCCGGCTAATATTCCCACAGGTGGAGTATATAGCCCAAGGGTAGCTACAATTGCCGATTTTGATAAGGATGGTAAACTAGATATTGCTGTTGCTTGTAACGGTACGTATCTGATACCTTCTACCATGTACGATACATTGGTAATTTTATCCAATGCAACATCTAGTGGTGTAGACTTCACGGCCGGTTCTTTTACATATTCAAAATATGGTGCGTCATATAATCAATCCAGTTCTACTAATGGTGGAACCAGTTTGTGCGCGGCCGATTTTGATGCTGATGGTGATGTTGATATTGCAATGGTTGAACAGCGTTTCCCTGGTAATATCAGTAAAATAGCGCTGTTCTCTAATAACTCTTCTATTGGATCTGTATCTTTCGTTTTGGCTGATACAATAGTTGCCGGAAATTATACAACAGACATAACAGCAGGTGATTTTAATAACGATAATCTCCCGGATATAGCGGTTGCTAACCAATACGGCAGCGAGGTGAAAATATTACAGAATGGAGGTGCATTCACCTTTAATACCACCACTACAGTGCCGGGAACTACCGGCTGGGCACCTGCATCATTAAATAATGCGGATATGAACGGCGATGGAAAAACTGATCTTGTGGTTGTCAATTCAAATAGTGTTGCATCACGTTCAGATACGGTGGCTGTTTTCACAAATATCTCCAGCGGCAGTAGCATTACATTCTCTAGCCCAACTATTCTGCGCAATGCAGCAGGAAAAGCATCGGCAGGTGTTACCATTGCTGATGTAGATCTGGATAAATATCCTGACATCATAGTTGCTAATTTGCTGTCCGACACAGTGACCATCATTCGTAATAAGCCCACGCTTAATGTTGGTAGTATCGGCGGAGTTAGCACTGTTTGTCATAACAGTAGCATCACATTGTCTTATGTGGCATCGGCAACACCTAGTCCGTCCGGTGTCACCCCGGCTTACAGTACATCTCCATTGCCATCAGATCTGGGCTATGGATGGTATACTACTGATACTAATGCTGCTAAAATAGATTCTACAACCGGTGTGCTTACAGCAGTTGGGCACGGACCGGTAAATGCTCAATATGTGATATTTGTAAATGGTACAAATATTACAGATACGCTTTCCTCAGCAGTTTCAATAACCTATGTATATGCTACATATGGTGGAGATCCTACAATTTGTCTGGGTGACACAGTGGGTGTTATCACCTATGCTGATACGGTAGGCAGTCCGATCACATACAGTCTGTTGTATGATGCTACAGGACATGCCCAGGGATTAACGGATGCTATAGACAGTACCCTGACGGGAGGTTCCATCGCGGTTATCATTCCTGCAGGAGTGGTGAACAGCAGCTACCCGATCACCCTTACAATATCTGATGGTACCTGCGTCAGCGACCCGCTCGCAATACCAGCAAATGTTATTGTTGCTGATACACCTGTTGTACTCCTTACGTCGAGTGCAGATTCGTTGTGTAAGAACAGAGACGCGATCATTACCTTTACCGGTGCACCTGGTAATTCATTTAACTATAGTGTAGATGGCGGTGCTTCAACACCTGCTACGCTAGATATTATATTTGGCACGTACGAAATAGCGATCCCGCATCTCGACGCGTCTCACAGTTATGTGCTGACCTCTGCCACAAATGGTTCGTGTTCGTCAATTTTTGCTGATACGGTTACGATCAGGGCGATTGATCAGGCGTGGACTGGTGCGTTGTCTACCCGCTGGGATACAGCTGCTAACTGGACTTGTGCACTTGTTCCTACAGATTCGGATGTTGTAACCATACCGGTTACTACTAATCAGCCAGATCTGTCGGCATCGCTTACCGCAACTTCTTTAGACCTGACAATTGCGTCAGGAGCAACCATTACTTTAAACACAAGTTCTATCCTTAATGTTAAGGGTGACCTTACCAACAATGGTCATGTATATGGCGCAGGTAAGATGTCTTTGAGTGGCACTTCTGCACAACAAATAAGTGGTATTGGTATTGTGAACAATATAGAATTGAATAACTCTGCCGGGGCAACTATCAACACCGGTTCGCGTCTTGTAGTCGGTTCCACGCTTAGCATTACATCTGGAACACTTACAACTAATGATAGTCTTGAGTTGTCGTCCGACATCAACGGAACTGCCAGGGTTGCAGCAATTCCAGCATCAGGCGCAGCGATCTCTGGTAAGGTAAAGGTCGATCAGTATATTCAGGCTAATTATCGCCGTTTCCGTTTCTGGGCGCATCCTTTTGATTCTGCCATATCTCTTGGCCAATTGCAGCCATATATGGACATCACCGGGTCTGGCGGATCCGCAAACGGATTTACTACCACCACTACTAATAATCCATCAGCATTTAAGCTGGTAGTGGCCTATTCAAATCCGGGTGCTTCTTATGATCCGGGTTGGGTGCCTATTACTAAGATCGATGGGGCGGAAAATGATACCAACATGCTACACAGGCATCAGGGTCTCCGTCTCTTTATGCGCGGAGCCAAGGGTGAAGGTCTTGGTGGTTTCGCATATGTGCCATCGGCAAATATCGTTTCTATGAAGGGCACGCTTAACCAGGGCGATCAGTTGATCAATCTGGAAAAGGGTAGCGCTATCCAGGACTTTAACTTTATTGGCAATCCTTACGCATCGCCAGTTGATATTGGTGAGGCAATGAGGGAAGCATCAGATTCCGGCTTCCTGGTAGGTACTGCTTTCTATGTCTGGAATGCCGGACTTGGAGCTACAGGTGGTGGTCAATACCAGGCATTAGACTTCGTTGTGGGTGGGGTGACGCAGCATTATAGTTTGCCAGCCTATGCTTCATTCCAGCTGCGTACCGTTAGTAACGGTAATCACCTGCGCATTACTGAAAACATGAAGACAGCTAGTGCTACCAGCTATCTCTTCAAGCCTGGTAATACGCCATACGTATCCTTGCACGTGTATGATGAGTCCTACCATCCTTGGGACATGCTCAACATAAGGTTCGACGATAATGCGTCAGATTCGGAAGATATCAGGCTGGATGCCGTAAAACCGGCTGGTGGTGATCTTAGTTTCTATAGTCTTTCTGCAGACGGCCGCAAGATGGTTATAGATGCCCGTCCTTTTGATGCAGGTAAGATCATTCCTCTGGGTGTGCGCAGTAGCTACAAGCAAAACTATATCATACGTGCTGAGCACCTGTTGGCTCCGGATAATGGTGCTGTGGTATTACATGATAAGCTGCTCAATAAATACGTAACACTTAGTGAAGGCACAGAGTATAAGTTTACTATAGATAATGATAAGGCTACACAGGGTGAAAACAGGTTCGAACTGGCGTTGAAGCCAGGCCAGTCTGTAGCTAACCGCTTCAGCGTAGTGATGACCCCTAATCCGGCTACTGACGATGTAAAGATCAGCTTTACTACAGCAGATGCCAATAAGGTTGTTATCAGGGTAACAGACATTAAAGGTGTTTGTGTGTATACTACTGAATTGGCTGCTTCCACTGCAGGGCAGGTTACTATACCAGTGGGCCGTTTAGCCTCTGGAGCCTACATGGTTGAGGTTGTTTCTGGTGAACAAAAGTCTGTACAGAAACTCATTAAGGAATAGTAAGTATATATTGTTTGATTGATTTTGCGCGAGCGTCTTTTACATAAGGCGCTCGCTTTTTTTATTGAATTTCCGTCATAACAAATAGCCCCGAATTATTAAATCTTAAGTAAGATGCGCCCGGATCGTGCTGGTCAATCACGGGCAGTTACGATTGCATAAATATCAAGAATTACCCATACAGTTGTGCGCTGAAACGCCCTATTGACGCGGTGTTTACTGGTTGTAGCTATGCTATCTCTGGTGGTTAAACAACGTCTGTATACGTTACGATCATTCCACGGTAACGGGCATTATAGCCCGGTGCTTAATCATTGGCAGGAACAATAGAACGTGGCATATTCATCCGAAAATTGTTTAGTAGACACAGATTTACGCATTCAATAAAATATCCATTTTATTGAAAAACTTAAATTCACACGTTTTCCACATTTACGATCTGCTGTGAAAAGGGCTATTGTCAGCTATTTCAAGGGATTTTTGCCAAAAGTGAGCATGATCAGATGTCATATAAGCTGTATTTCTATTTGTATTTTTTTTGTTTTTTATGTGTTAATGTTTTTTCTGTTAAATTTTTATTTCCTTATTTTTGAATTGTAACTAAAAGCTAATAATTCTACACGGATTATTACCAATTTTATTTACGGGCTCTTGATACTCAATACTGTACTGATTAACCAACTAATATTTTACTTGTTGGTTAAAATCTTGTTGATTTCCAGAGCATTTTTTCAACCAAAAATTAAATTTTGATAACATAATTTTGTTTTTAAATTAATAAATACATAGATTGCGAATAAATTCTACATGCCATCAATAGGCATGTTATACTTTTTAAAAAATATACCCGTAATAAAACTAAAAATTGTGCGTATGAAAAAGTTATACCAGTTGCTCTTAGTAGGATGCCTCTCGTTGATAGCATCCAACGCGTTAGCTCAGGCAGTATTGATCGACCCGAACGGGGATGGTGGTTTTGAGTCGGGAACGACCTTTGCCGCCAATAACTGGACGGCTGTCAACCCGGCCAATACTGCGTTATGGCAAATAGGCACTGCTGCAACAGGCTTTACTGGCAACCGTAGTGCGTTTGTAGGACCTAATGCCACAACTTATACGTATACCAATACAGCATCTCGTACCTGCCATATATACAGGACAGTAACCATGCCGGCCGGTGCTACGTCTATTTCGCTGACATTCGTTTTAAAGAGTGTTGGTGAGGTTGGATGGGATCGTTTGCTGGTATACACTGCTCCCACTACAGTTACTCCTGCAGCAAATAGTCCCGCGTCTAGTTCTACAGCAATGACCGGTGCTACGTTGGTGTTTACCCAGGCTTCAACAACAACGTATGCATCGGGATACACTGCTGTGACGGTTACGTTGCCTAACACGCTTGCAGGTACTACATTCAGATTGATATTTACCTGGCAGAATGATGGTTCCGCCGGAACTGCTCCGCCTGCGGCTGTAGATAATATTAAATTGACTTACTGCCCTGCCGCGGGTACATTGGCAGCAGCAGCTTCGTCTACATCTATTTGTCCGGGTAGCACACTCACACTTACCGGCTCGTTCCCAGGAGCGCTTTCTTATACTGGTTCATCTTATACCTGGACCGGCCCCGGCAGCTATAGCGGCGCTACCAACCCGGCTACACGAGTTATTGCTGCGGCTACCCCGTCAGGTATTTATACTTTGTCTACTGTTATCACTGGTTGTGGTACTTACACTGCTACAACATCTTCTGTTACCGTGCTTGCATCTCCAACAGTAAGCGTTACTGCTTCTCCGGTTTGTAGCCCCGCTTCGCTTACTGCATCTGGTGCGGTATCCTATACATGGGCGCCTGCGTCCGGTGCCAGCCCATCCAATGCAGCTACAACCACTGCAACGGCAGCTAGCCAAACCATATTTACAGTTACCGGTACTGCGGCAAATGGCTGTACGGCAACAGCCAACGTTACGGTTAACCCAACGCCAACACTTTCCGGCGCTACTGCTATTTGTACCGGACGAACCGGTACAATCACCGGTAGTATAGCTGGCGGATCCTGGACAACATCCGATCCACTTATTGCTACCGTCCTCTCTTCGGGTACAACTACCACTGTTACTCCTGTTGCGGCCGGGGCTGTTACCATCACATACACATTGCCTACAGGATGTTATGTTGTTCGAAACGTTACGATTAACCAAACACCAACCGTTTCTGCTACAGGTGGCACTTATTGCTCTAATCTGCTCACGCCTGTAACACTTACAGCCAGCGGCACCGGCGCTACATATACATGGGCACCTGCCGCTACCCTCAGTGCTTCTACAGGTAGTTCGGTCAATTCTACTCCGGTGTCTGTTGGCTTAACCACTTACACGGTAACCAATACCAGTGCTGCTGGTTGCTCGGCTACTGCAACTGCCGTTGTCGATTATCACCTGGCCGCAACAGATATCGATACACGCATAGGCGGTAGTTCGGTTTGTTTGCCGGGCCTTACACCATATTTTGCGGTATATAGCCTGGGTGCCAGTACGCTAAGTAATATCTATGCTTACGGAGGCACGTATTCATCTTCAAACACCAGTGTTGCTACAGTAGATGGTGCCGGCTATGTTTACGGTGCCGCTTTGGGTACAGCTACTATCTCTTATTCTGATGCTGGTTGTAGTTACTACATCACAAAAGATGTGACCATATCAGGTGATGGTTTTTCTATCGCTGTAACGCCTGATCATAGTTATATATATTGTAACTCAGGTTCAGGTGTTACATTGAATACCGATCTTTCCGGCCCTGGTGCTGCAGGGGTAGATACCTGGCTCTGGACAAAGTCTGACCTTTCTACGGCTACCGGCCTTAGTAGTACTACTGTTGGTACTGTCACTGCATCGCCAACCGTTACTACTACTTACCAGATATCGGCTACCAATAGCGCCACAGGTTGCCATGCTGCCGATACCGTAAGGGTAAGTAACTTCTCACCCGGTAATATTACGGGTGGTTCACAAAATTTATGTGTGCCGGGTACATCTACATGGTCATGCACACCTGCCGCAGGTAGTGGTGGTGCAGGCACCTGGAGTTCTAGCAACACGGCTATCGCTACTGTGACCAGTGGTGGTGTGGTTGGTGCAGCAGGCTCTGGTAATACTACCATCATTTATACAAGTGCTACCGGTGGTTGCTACTCCAGTCGTACGGTGACTGTAAATACCATACCTACTACAGCAGTTACAACTTCAGGTTGTGCCAATCCATCATATGCGCTTACAGCTACAGGTGCAACAACTTATAGTTGGTCGCCCAGCACATTCCTGAGCGCCGCTACGGGTTCATCTGTTACCTCAACACCTACTTCTCCAACAACGTATACTGTTACAGGTACCAACGGCGTATGTGCTACTACCAATGCTACTGTTACGGTAACCCCTACACCTCAGGCTATTGGTGGTTCGTCATCTATTTGTGGTGCACAAGCGGTAACTCTGCTTGCGCAAAACTGTACAAGCACAACCGGCCAGACAGGTGGTACCTGGACAATATATAGCAATGGTACCTATGCTTCATCTGGCACTTATAACTTCAACATAAGGACGACCACATATCCGGATACGTACAACCCAACTACATGGACCGGCGGTTTTCTTGCAGCGAGTGCTAACCTGGCAGGTAGCGGTGTTGTGGTACGCACCTTCTTTAAGAGCCCGGCATTTTCTACTGTGAATATGCCGTCTGCTTCTATTTCTTTCAACCATTATTATCCAAATGCGTATAGCGGTGACTCGGTTAGGTTAGAGTATTCTCTGAATGGTACCACCTGGACCGATATGGGCGGTTTCACTGCTGCTACCACTAATACCGATCTTACTGCTGCAGGATCACTGGCAAGTTTTTCACTGCCAGCGGGTGCCCTTGGCCAGCCTACTGTATACGTACAGTTTAAATACAGGAGCGGTTTCGGTTATGAGTGGTATATCGACAATATTACCGTGCAGGGCACGCAACAAAATAGTATCACGCTCACTGAAGCTGTAACAGGTGGTAGCTGGCTTTCCAGCGCTACTTCTATAGCAACAGTCAGCCCAAGCGGTGGGGTGGTTACCGGTCTTAATATCGGTACGTCCACCATCACCTATTTTACTTCAAGCTGCGGTATGGCGCTTAAGTCTGTAACGGTGTTGGGTACGCCCGCCACTATAGGCGGCTCTCTCAACATTGCAGTGGGTAGCTCTTCTTCGCTTACCAATAGTACGCTTTACGGTACATGGAGTGTGGGGAGCACAGCTATCGCCACTGTCAACTCGTCTACAGGCGAGGTATTTGGCGTGTCTAACGGTACAACAGGTGTTACGTACTCTACAGGTTGCGGTTCTGCGGCTACCGCCACTATCACTGTTAGTACGCCATGTACTGGTACACCAACGCCAGGTACTGCTGCTATTTCGCCAACAAGCGGTGGCAGTACAACTGCTTTCAGTGCCGCTGTTACAGGCTATGATCTATCTTCTGGCATTACTTTCCAGTGGCAGAAGTCTACAACAAGTAGTACCTCCGGCTTTACTGACATTCCCGGTGCTACCAATGCCACGTACAACTTTACAGGTATCACCACAAATTCGTGGTTTCAGTGCGTTGTTACTTGTGGTATTACCAGCTTGTCTGCTACTTCTACTGTAGCTGCGGCCACTTATTATCCGCCATCCAGCTGTACGCCTACGTGGATTTATCCTAATTACGCTTGTACGTATTACTATGGTCTGGTAGAAACTACCGGTTATCCATTTACTATTACCGGGGCTTCCGGTTCGTTAAGTGATAATGGTGCATGTAGTGCTGCCGGTTACATAGATCGTTCAGCATCCGGTCCTACTGTTACGTTTAATCAGGGTAACAGCTACATAGCCAACTTTACCGCAAACATCAATGGCTATTCGACGGGTGATCAGATCTGGATCGATTTTAACAATGACGGTGCATTCTCGGCTTCAGAAAGTGTCGGCGGATCGTCAGGTTGGACAACAACGAGTCGTGCTGAACCGTTTAGCATCCCTGGTACTCCTTCTGTTACTTCGGGTACTTTCAGGATGCGTGTAGAGACACAATACTTCTACGGTAGCTATCCGAATTACCCACCTTGTCCTGATGCTACAGGCACTAACTATTACGGCGACGTGCGCGACTACAAGGTGAATATCCTTGCATTGCCGGCTATCACAGTAACAGGTAGTGTAACTACATTGTGCCAGGGTGTTACAGTTACCTTTGCCAATGCTACGGCTGGCGGTACGTGGACATCAAGTAATAACTCTTATGTTGCTATCAATGCCAGCACTGGTGTGGCCACAGGTGGTTCAGCAAGTGGTGTGGATACTATTTACTACACTGCCAGCGGCATGCAGACTTACTATGTAATTACTAATACTGCTAATCCTACTACAATAAGCGGCTCATCTACAGTGTGCGTAAGCCAGCAGGTTTCTCTTACCGATGGTATCGCAGGCGGTACATGGTCTTCTTCTGATATTTCCAAGGCAACGGTCAACAGTTCTACAGGTGTTGTTGGCGGTGTTGCGGGTGGTACAGTTACTATTTCTTACAGCACTGGTTGCGGTACCCCTGCTACATTCCCAATGACGGTGAATGCGCTGCCGGGTACTACTACAGCCTCTACTACAGCTATGTGTACAGGTGCTACCGCTACTCTTACTAATACTGTTCCGGGTGGCTCGTGGATATCTTCCAACTCTTCAATAGCTTCTGTTGATCCTGTTTCCGGCGTTGTTACCGGTACAGGCGGTGGTACGGTTACTATCAGTTATTCTATGGGCTGCCTTACATATGCTACTACTGCAATGTCTGTTAACGATGCCCCGGCTGATATCAATCCGCTGACTACAGTAGATATGTGTGTCGGCCTTACTACTACTCTCAGCAATGCCTCGCTGGGTGGTACATGGAGCAGCAATAATACGCTCATTGCTACTGTAAACAGCGGAACAGGTGTTGTAGGTGGTGCGGCAGCGGGTACTACTACCATTACTTACAGCAATGGCTGCGGCGCTCCTGCTACCAGGGACGTGAACGTGAATGTGCCGCCAAATGCTTCTATTACAGGTACTTCACCGGTTTGCCAGTACGGTACAACAACTTATGCCAACACTGTAGGTGGTGGTTCATGGGTAAGTGCCAACACGGCAATAGCTACGGTTGATGCAACTACCGGTGATATTGGTGGTGTTGCAGGTGGTACTACTACCATCAGCTATATTACTACGGGTTGTAATCCGGTTACACGTACTATTTCTGTAACTCCTACACCGGCCGCTATTACAGGTTCATCAATTTTGTGTCCAAGTACGGGAACTGTCCTGTCAAATGCTATTACCGGCGGTACATGGTCTACCAGTGATGCAACCCGCGTTACTGTGAACAGCAGCACGGGTGCAATTGGTGCTACTACGCTTACAGGCAATAGTACTATCACATATTCTAATGGTTGTGCTCCTGCAGCTACCCTGGTGGTTACGGTGAGTGGCAGTGCAGCACCAATTACAGGTACTTTCTCTTTGTGTGCACCCGCACCGGTAACACTGGTGGCGCAAAACTGTACGAGCCTTACCGGCCAGATCGGCGGTACCTGGACCATTTATAATACTGGTACATATGATCCGGCTGGCCCTTACAATTTCAATATAAGGACATCCACATATCCTGATACATATAACCCGACAGCTTGGAACGGAGGTTTCCTTGCAGCCAGCGCCAACCTTGCAGGTAGTGTTCCTGTTGTGCGCACTTTCTTCAAGAGCCCGGCGTTCTCAACGATAGGCATGACGTCCGCTTCTCTGTCATTCAATCATTACTATCCTAGTTTTTATAGTGGTGACTCGGCCAGGTTGGAATATTCTTTGAATGGTACCACCTGGACTGATATGGGAGGTTTCACTGCGGCTACTACAAACACTGATCTTACTGCAGCGGGTTCACTTGCTACTATTACACTTCCGGCAGGTGCTCTTGGCCAGCCTACTCTGTACGTGCAGTTTAAATACAGGAGCGGTTTCGGTTATGAGTGGTATATAGACAATGTGGTTGTCTCTGGTACACAACAGGGTACTACAACCCTTACTGATGCCACTCCTGGTGGTACATGGGCTCCTACAACAGGAACTCCTGCTACCGTTAATGCTACAACTGGTGTGGTTACTGGCATTTCGGCCGGTACACGTAGTATTACTTACACAGCAGCTTGTGGTGCTCCGGTAACCCAGGTCATTACTGTTAATCCTGTTCCGGGAACTACAAGCGGTACTACCCCTATATGTCAGGGTGCTACCGCCACCTGGACCAATACAGCTGGTGCAGGTACATGGAGCAGTAGCGATAATACTGTGGCTACCGTGAATCCTTCTACTGGTGTGGTTACTGGTGTTAGTGCTGGTACGGCTATAATTACATTCTCAAATGGTTGCGGTACAGCAGCTACGCGTGCTATTTCGGTTACGGCTACGCCGGCAGCTATTACAGGTTCAACGGCCCTGTGTCCTGGTGGTACAGGTACACTGCTTAACTCGGTGGCTGGTGGTACATGGTCTAGCGGCACTACTGCAAATGTTACTGTTAATGCGTCTACAGGTGCCGTTTATGCCGTTACCGGTGTAACGTCCGGCACCTCGGTGATCACCTATAGTAATGGTTGTGCTCCAAGCGCTACCACAACGGTTACCATAAGTGGTACGCCGGGTGCCATTACCGGCACAGCTATGGTGTGTGCGCCATCTGCTGTTACATTGCTGGCCCAAAACTGGGAGAATGGTGCACCTAACAGTACTACGGCTGTAGACGGTTGGAGTCAGATCAGCGGTACCTACATGGCTTCTATATCTGCTGTTAGTTCAGCTACTAACCCTACGGTGTCTTCTGCACAATCGGGAAATAATTTCCTTTATTGGAATAGTTACTCTGTGACTACAGGTGGTACAGCTACACTTTACTCGCCTTCATTCAGCATGGTTAGTTATGCCGGAGCTCAGTTGTCAGTATGGGTATATCGCGAGGTTGGCGGTTCCTATTCAGGATCTACGTTAGAGGGTTTTACTTTCTACGTTAATACTACGCCTTCTACCGCTGGCGCAACAACGTTAGGTTTTGTACCGCGTTCTTCGATCGGTAATCCTACCGGCGTAAGTGGTACTGCTAACCCTACCACCTCTGGTTGGTATCAGTATACTGCTAATATCCCGTCTTCATATGTCGGTGCTACTAATTATATATTAATATATGCGTACAGCCAGTTTGGCAACAACTGCTTCCTGGATAACCTGACTGTTACTGCAGCGGCTCATGCAACTACGCTTGCCAGCTCTACTCCGGGCGGCACCTGGACAAGTTACAATACCGGTGTTGCTACAGTGGGCGCTGCTAATGGTGTGGTTACCGGCGTAAGCGCAGGTACCGCTGTCATCTCTTATGCTACAGCCTGCGGTTCAGTTGGTACTACAGTTACTGTTAACCCGGTTCCTGGTGTTACATCTGGCGCATCTTTTGTGTGCGTTGGTTCTACTACCTCTATGACCAATACTATTTCCGGTGGTACATGGAGCAGCAGCAACACTGCTGTAGCAACGGTTGATCCTACATCGGGTATTGTAACGGGTGTTGCACAGGGTACAGCTTCTATTTCTTATGTGAACGGTTGTGGTTCTGCTACGCCAGTGAGCATACAAGTAAGAGCTTTGCCTACCGCAATCACCGGTTCAACGGCTCTTTGCCAACTTTCTACCGGTACGTTATATAACACGGCTAACGGTGGTACGTGGACCAGTTCTGATGCTTCTATTGCAACTGTAAACATTAATACGGGTGTTATAGGTGCTACGTCAATCAATGGTACTACCACTATTACATATAGTAACAGTTGCGGTTCTCCGGTTAGTATTGTAGCTACCGTGAGCAACGTTACTGCGGCAATTGCCGGTACGCCATATTTGTGTGTCCCATCGGCAACTACAGTTACCATCCTGACACAGGATTGGGAAACACCTGCAGGTTCTGCAGTGCCAACCAGCACTACGGCTGTTAACGGATGGACCAAGCTGACACCGTTGCCATCGTTCAACTACCTTACTACGTCCAGTGCGGGTAGTGCGCCGTCAGCAACCGCGCAAAGTGGTACATATTTCATGTCTAACTATTGCTATTACTTCTATGGTAATAACACAGTTTGCTCACCATCGCTTGCACTGAACAATTACACAGGTGTTAACCTTACGTTCTACGTGTACAGGGATGTGAACGCGACATATAATACCGCTACGTATGCAGCTGAGGGCTTCAGAGTGCTTATTAACAACACAAACAGCCTTTCCGGTGCTACTACACTTGGTTTTGTGCCACGTGCGGCAGGTGTGGCTATATCTGGTTCTTATATCTCCGGTACGTCTACCACTACTACCGGTGGCTGGTATCAATATACCTGCAATATCCCTGTAGCATTGCAAAGTAGCTCTAACTATATTTTGATCACCGCTGCTGTAGATCCAAGCGTGTCGTCTTTCGAATATGCATACCTGGATAATGTTAAGATCACAGGTAATCCATCGTACAACACTGCGCTTACTGATGCTACCCCTGGTGGTGCCTGGAGCAGCAGCAACCCTTCTGTAGCTCCTGTTGATGTAAACACAGGTGTGGTTCGTGGTCTTTCGGCCGGTACTGCTACTATTACTTATACCGGCCCATGCGGTACACCTGTTACACAGGTTGTTACTGTAAATGGCGCTCCGGCTACCGTAAGTGGCGCAGGATCCATTTGTATAGGAGCCTCGCTCACGCTCAGCAACTCAGCAACAGGTGGCACATGGTCTACAACTGCTGGTACCATAGCTACGGTTGATGCTACTACAGGTATGGTAACCGGTCTTACAGCAGGCTCTGCGCCTATCACATATTCTAATGGTTGTGGTACGGCGACTACCGGCACTGTGATCGTTAAGTCTCCGCCTTCTGCTATCGTAGGTGCATCTTCTATGTGTCCGTCTTCTACTACCAACCTTTCGAATCCGGTTTCTGGTGGTACATGGTCCAGCACAAATACTTCGGTAGCTACTGTAGGTACCTTCTCCGGTATCGTTTATTCTACCGGCGTTGCAGATACTACTACTATCGTTTATGGCAACGGTTGTTTACCAAACGTATATTCTTCGATCACCGTATCATCATCTACCGATACTATCGTGGGTGTAAGTTCGATCTGTGCGCTGCCAACACCATTGGTATCTACCAGCTTCGAGTCTGGTGTGCCTTCAGTTCAGGGTACAGCAGTGGCAGGTTGGAACTACCTGCAGGGTACTGGTGCGGCTAATAACTACTGGTCTTCTATTGCTGGTACTTCTACAACTAACCCTGCTACCAGCGGTACGCCATCTGGTGGTGGTACAAGTGTTGCAAAGTTCGGTAGTAATACTATCGCAAGCGGAAACTCGGCGTTCCTGGTATCTCCTTCATTCGATTTGAGTGGTGGTAATGGTGGCCGTGTGACCATGCACTTCTATCGCGATGGTAACCTTACAGCCGCTTACGATAGTCTTGCAGTATATATTAATACATCACCTTCTGCTTCCGGTGCCATACGTATAGGTAGCGTATGTCGCTCGCGCACATTGTCTACAGCTTATGTAGGTACGGCAGTAGCGGCAGGCTGGCAGAAACTCACGTTCACTATCCCATCTACATTTACAGGCAGCTCTAACTATATTCTCTTCAAGGGATATAGCGCAGCAGGAAACAACATGTATATGGATAGCATTCAGATCAGGAATAACTCTGGTTCGGCAACGTTTACAGATGCGACCGCCGGTGGTACATGGAGCACCTCAGATGCTTTAGTAGCAACTATTACCACTACAGGTGTTGTCTCTGCGATCAGTGCTGGTTCAGCTACTATTTCTTACACAGGCGCATGCGGTGCTCCGGTTACTAAGAGCATTGTTGTTAATCCGGTTCCGGGCAGCAATACAAGCGGCAGCACAACCTTATGTGTAGGTGCTACCACAACTGTGGCCAATGTGCTCGCAGGTGGTACCTGGTATAGTTCAAATCCTTCTATCGCAACGGTAGATGTTTCGGGTAACGTTACTGCGCTCGGCGCGGGTACGGCGGTTATCTCTTACTTCAATGGTTGTGGTGCTGCGGCTACTACTACCTTCACAGTCAACCCTGTGCCAACAGTGGCTTCTGTTACACCTTCTGCTACGGATATTTGTGCAGGTGCTACACTTACACTTACCGCAGGTGCTGTAACTGGTACGGGAACACTTACTTCGTACAACTGGAGCGGCCCTGAGTCTTACAGTGCAACAACCACCGCTAACTTCCATAGTCATGCTGTAGCTACTTCTGCATCTACAGGCGCATTTAGCCTTAGCGTTACTTACCCTGGTCTTGGTTGTACAAGCGCTCCTGTAGCATCAAGCACTGTTATCGTTTACGATTATCCACTTACCCAGAACGTTACAGGCGGCAATGGATGTTCTGCTTCTACCATCACTGTTGGTCTCGACGGATCTCAGGCAGGTCTTACCTATGCGCTGATACTTGCGCCGTCAACAAGTGTAGCCACACTTACAGGTACAGGTTCCGCAGTGTCCTTCGCTTCGGTAAATACTGTTGGTAATTACATAGTTAAGTCAACAACTGGTCCTGGCTGTACTACTACAATGATTGGTTCCGATACGGTAAGGCAGACACCATCATTGTCTCTGGCCGTTATACCTAATCTTTGCGAAGGCATCACACCTGTATCTATCGGTTATACACCAACAGTTGGTTCTCCGATCACTTACAGCATCGATTGGGATGCCACTGCAGAGGCAGCAGGGTTCTTAGATGTTACTAACGCGGCACTGTCTGGTGGTTCAATATCTGTATCAGTACCTTCATCGGGTGCAATCGGTCTGTTCAATGGTGTTGTTACAGCATCTAATGGGTATTGTACCAGCGCATCTTACAGCAGGTCGGTTACAATATATACATTGCCAACTATGACGATGACAGATACTGTTGTTCCTTGTTATAACCGTGCTGGTAGCATCAGCTTCAGCGGTCCGGATAGCACTACTGTCAACTATAAGTTGAATGGTG
This sequence comes from Chitinophagaceae bacterium, assembly GCA_947455215.1. Lineage (GTDB taxonomy): Bacteria > Bacteroidota > Bacteroidia > Chitinophagales > Chitinophagaceae > Flavipsychrobacter. Next base: position 799 of record CANGNA010000017.1, on the reverse strand, counting down.
TGGCCAACAGCTTCAGGTTCGCGGGTACCACTTACACATTGCCAACAGCAGTGCTTACAAGCAATGCACAATATGTGATAGTGAGTGCTACCAATGGAGTATGTCCTGCACATATTTACAATGATACAGTGGACATCACACCAATACCATTGACATGGATTGGTGGTACACCAGGTGGCCCTACAGCATGGGATAGCGCTAGCAACTGGTCTTGTGGTTTTGTGCCATCAAGCTCAGATAGTGTTACTATTCCAGGTACTCTTTATCCTCCTGTGTTGCCTGTTGGTGTTACCGCCAGCGTGTCAGACCTCGATCTGTCTACAGGAACAACGATAGATCTTGCAGGTGGTAACATGAGCGTAACAGGTAATATCCACAACGCCGGTGTTGTTTCTGGTTCAGGCCGTGTTGTTTTGGCTGGTTCATCAGCACAGAAGATATATGGTATCGGTACCATCGATAACCTGGAGCTGAACAATACAAGCGGTGCGACCATACAGCCTGGTGCCCGTATGATGATCGGTAAGGTCTTGTACCTGACCACAGGTACGCTGACCACCAACGACAGCCTGGAACTGTTGTCTAATGACACTACTCCTGCTGCACGCATTGCTGAAATACCATCATCAGGTGCCGGCATTACAGGTCGTGTTAAGACCGACCAGTTCGTTCCGGGCGGCTCTCGCAGGTTCCGTTTCTGGGGTCATTCATTCAGCGATACCATATCTCTGAGTCAGTTGTTACCTTACGTGGATATCACTGGTCCTGGCGGTGCGGCTAACGGATTCGTACCTACAAC
>CANGNA010000016.1 GCA_947455215.1 Chitinophagaceae bacterium | reverse complement strand
GTGTAAGTAGTACCGGAGAACCTGAAGCTGTTAGCCACGCCGTTCAACTTATAGTTAACAGTAGTGCTATCCGGACCGCTGAAGCTGATGCTACCTGCGCGGTTATAACAAGGAACAACAGTATCTGTCATCGTCATAGTTGGCAATGAGTATATAGTAACCGACCTGCTATAAGAGGCGCTGGTACAATGACCGTTAGATGCTGTAACAACTCCGTTGAACAACCCTATGGCACCTGATGACGGTACAGATACTGAAATAGTACCACCGGATAATGCGGCATTGGATACATCAACAAAACCAGCTGTGTTTGCAGTAGCATCCCAATCTATACTGTAGGTGATCGGTGAACCAACTGTTGGTGTATACCCTATAGATACCGGCGTGATGCCTTCACACAGATTAGGTATAATTGCCAATGACAGAGATGGTGTCTGGAACAGTGTGTCTGTACCTGACATCGTATCGAGACAAGCAGGACCTGAAACAGCGGTAACCAAATAATTGCCAACCGTTGATACAGTAGAGAATGATATAGCAGCACCAGTACCTGTGAGCGTTTGAACTGTTGACCCAGCAAGCGTGAGCGCATAAGTGATACCAGCCTGAGAGCCGCCCAGCCCAACTGTGATACCAGCTGCAGAACAACCATTGCCGCCTGTTACTGTTTGTATCAGCGGATAATCTGTTACTGTAACCGTACCCGTGGTAGCAGGCAGACTGGTACAGCCCAAGCCAGGATAAGTGACCGTAACGCTGAACACACCTGTAGACGCTGACGTAGCCACTGTGTGCGTGTTGAATATGGCCGTGCCCGTGGTGCTATACCCTTCCGGACCAGACCAATTGTAAGACACCAGGGAACCAGTACCCGCAACACCGCTTGCAGACAGTGTAAGCGCAGCGCCAGCACACAAACCAGTTGACGATGGTGTAATAGTTGTTACAGTTGGCCGCGGATTGACTGTGAAAGTGGTGGTTGCTGCAGTACCACAGCCATTGAAGTAGGATATAACAGCAGTACCTGCGCTGATCGCGGTAACGTTACCCGAAACATCAACAGTGGCTACCGATGGGCTGGCGCTATACCAGGTACCACCACCGAGTGCATTGGCAATGGTTGTTGTAGCGCCAACACATAACGTAGTGCCTGGGGTAGTGTTACTACCGGGCACTGCATTAACAGTAATACTCTTTGTTACCGGTGCACCACATGCACCCGTGTAGGATATGTTGGCAGTACCGGAAGTAAGCGCACTAACAACGCCACCCGAAGTAACTGTAGCAACCGCAGGTGCATCAGAGCTCCACGTACCACCAGCGGTAGCATCGGTAAAGGTGGCCGACGCAGAGTTATTGCGAATAAGAATGCTATCGATGTATATATTGTTACCGGCAGCACTGTAGCCCTTTATGATCACATAGTTAGATGAACCTGAGAACGAAGAAGGGATTGTAAAGGTATATTTATACCACCCTGCCGATGCGACAGTACCGGCATATGCAGTAGTACGTGTAGTAGAACGACACACACTACCTATCCTTGTACCACCCACAGCTGCTGTTGTATTGATGTATACTGCAAGACTATCGTAGTTGGTAGCAACACCTGCTGTTGCATCGCGATAGACATACATGCTCACACGACCACCATTTGCACCACCGGAAAGATCGAACGACGGAGAAACCAAGTATGCAGTATTACCAGATGAGATGGTATTGCTGCCAAACTGTGCCACCTTACTACCGCCGCCACTTGGGGCACCACCAGCTGCAGGATTGGCAGTTGCCGTAGCCGTTACCGATGACCAGTAGTTGTTGGCAGCACCTGTGCCCTGCAGATAGTTCCAGCCATCTACCGGGGTACCCGCTACAGACGGAACACCACTTTCGAAGCTAGTGCCCACCAGCGGTGTAGGCGCAGCACAAATAGAAGTAACACCTACAATAGTGTCGGTTGTTGAAGATACCGTTATCACCGATGTTACATCGGGCGAACAGCCATTGGTATATGTAATGGTAGTAGTACCCGGCGTGGCTGTGGCATAGACTATACCTGAGAAAGAGCCTACAGTAGCTACAGAAGTAGTGCTGCTGGTCCAGGTACCACCCGTTACTGCGTCGGTAAGGTTGGTTGTAGTAGACGGGCACATAGAAGTTGCTCCGCTGATGGCAGCAGGTGACGACTTAACGGTAACTGATGCAGTTGTTGCCGTACCACAGCCATTGGAGTATGTTATAGTAGCTACACCAGCACCCGTGCCGGTCACTACACCAGTTGTTGCATTCACACTGGCAATAGCCGTGTTGCTACTTGTCCAGGTGCCGTTGCTTGCACTGTTGGTAAGGCTAAGCGTACCGCCGATGCAGATGCTTGCCGCACCACCGATAGCTCCGGGGTTGCCGTTAACGGTAATAGCCTGGGTAGCCGGTGTGCCGCAAGGGCTTGTATAACTAATGGTTGCAGTACCTGCATTAAGACCGGTAACTACGCCCGTAAGCGCACCAACAGAGGCCACAGATGAATTGCTCGAACTCCAGGTACCACCGGGGGTAGCATCTGTGAGCGTAATTGAGTAGCTATTTTTAGTGATCTTGATATTGTCCAGGTAACAGTCATCACCAAACTGTGAGTTGGCCGTTACGAGCAAGTAGTTTGTGGTACCACTATAACTACCTGGTATGGTGCATGTGTACATGAACCATCCGCCTGATGCTGTTGTAGACGTTCCGGAAATGTAACTACCGGAAATAGGTTGACTGCCCGCCCTTGGCACGAAGCCAAGCGTAGTTGCACCAGATAAAGACGATGTTGTATTTATCAGGAACGTGAAGCCTTCAGCACTGTAGCTTGAATTATCGTAATTGGTAACATCCCTATATACCCAGAAAGTAAGCGTAGCTCCGGCGGTTGCTGTGCTAAGGTCGAACGACGGAGAATAAATAGTATTCGTACCGGATGACGTCACGCTAAAGCTATTCCAGATGAGGAAGTTACTACCATTCTGCGGCGATACACCACTTGGATTGGTACCGGTGGAAGCAGTAGACATTGAAGCATTATAACTACCAGAAATAACGTTCCAGCCAGCAACAGGGGTACCAGGTACTGTTGGCACACCCGCTTCCCAATCCTGGGTAAGCACAGTAAGCGGAGCAGGAGTTGAACACACGCTTGTTGCACCAGTAATAGCCGCAGTGGTACTGCTAACTGTCGCAACTACCGTTGCCGCAGATCCGCATCCGTTATTATAAGTGATAGTGGTTGTACCAGTGGATGCTGTAGAACCAATAACACCCGTTGAACTGTTAACGGTGGCCACACCCGTATTGGAACTGCTCCAGGTGCCGCCTGTTGCAGCGTTATACAACGTACCTGAGGTAGATGGACAAAGGCTTGTTGCACCGGTGATCGTTCCGGGTACAGTAAGAACTGTGAATGACCTTGTTGCTGCGGCACCACAACCTGTAGCGTATGATATGGTGGTGGTACCCGCTGCCACGCCATACACAGCACCTGTAGCTGCGTTGACCGTTGCGACAGATGTGTTACTGCTGGACCATGTACCACCCGATGCGGAGTTCGACAATGTGGATACACTACCGGGACACACTGAAGCGGTGCCGGAAATAGCAGCGGGCGTACCAGTAACAGTAACGACCGTTCCTACGGCACCACATGCTGTTGTATATGAAATGGTGGCCGTACCGGCACTTACCGCATTTACGATGCCGGTAGATGAGCCAACAGTGGCCACACCGGTAGCCAGGCTTGTCCAGGTGCCACCAGGTGTGGCATCTGTTAACGTCAGCGGATTATTTGACGTTGTCAATGTAAGATTATCGAGGTAACAATCATTGCCGAACTGGGAATTAGCCCTGATAAGAATGTAATTGGTACTACCGGTAAAAGTAGCAGGTATAGTAAATGAATATTGATACCATCCGCTGCTAACAGGCGAAGAAGTACCGGAAATATACGAACCGGTAATAGCACCATCGGCAGCGCGTGGTACAAAACCAAGTGTGGTTGCACCAGAGATCACTGCAGCTGTATTTACATAAAAGGTAAAGCCTTCAGCCGCATATCCACCAGAAGATGGGTAAGTTCCAGATGCATCCCTGTAAACCCAAACCTTAAGCGTAGCATTGCCAAGTCCGCTCATACTAAATACGGGCGAGGCAAGGTCGGCATTACCGGAAGAAAGACTAAAACTGTTCCACAAAAGAAGGTTGGAACCATTTTGCGGTGAGGCCGAAGGATTAGAACCGCTGGTAGCTGTTGAGAAAGAACCGGGATTGGCTGATGCCGCAGGCACCGTCCAGCCATCAACAGGTGAACCGGGAATGGTAGGTACACCTGACTCCCAATCCTCTGCAAAGATAGTTGTTGTATAAGGCGCGCACAATGTGCCGGAATTCACTATTGCTGCAGGCGTACTGCTAACTACGAGTGTAGTAGTAGCTGCCGGGCTGCACCCATTGTTATAAGTGATCAACGTTGAACCGGATGATGCAACTGCACCCACAGCACCTGTTGATGAGTTTACAGTTGCTACCGAAGTAGTGCCACTGGTCCAGGTACCGCCACTGACAGCATTAAATAAAGTACCGCTACCGCCGGGACAAAGAGATGTAGCACCGGTGATCGTTCCCGGAACAGCTGTTATTGTTATTGTTCTGCTTGCAGCAATACCACAGCCTGTGGAGAATGAAATAGTTGCTGAGCCACCCGCAATACCGGTGATGACACCTGTAGCAGCATTAACTGAAGCTACTGAAGTATTGGACGAACTCCATGTACCCGCTCCTGCGCTATTGGTCCAGGTGGTTGAGGTACCCTGGCAAATAGTAGTTGTTCCTGTGAATGAACCGGGAATAGGATTAACTGTTACTGTTTGTACAGCTACCGGACCACAAGGAGCAGTGTAGCTGATAGTAGCAGTACCCGAATTACCCGGAGTAACAATACCAGTAGAAGAGCCTACACTTGCTATGCTGGTTGCACCCGAAGACCACGTACCGCCAGGAGTTGCGTCTGTAAGCGTAACCGGAACGGCATATGTACCGGAACATACCAGGTTATCCATATAAACGAACCTGTTACCGGTTGTCCCGATCATGTTGATCAATATATAGTTACTTGAACCAACTGCTGTAGCAGGCATAGTAAATGTATACAGCTGCCAGCCATTAGTACCTACTGTAGAACTACCGCTGATGTAACTACCTGTTATAGCGACGCTCCTTCTGCTTGGCACGAAACCAAGTTGTGTAGCACCCGTAACACTGGCTGTCGTATTATGATAAACCTTTACCCCATCAGCGCCTCCGGCGGTGTTATCGCGCCATACATAAAGTTTCAGGGTAACCGCACTCATGTTCGTCATGCTAAACGAAGGAGAGATCAAGGTTGCGTCGGAGAAATAATCCCAACCATCGAAGTATAAAAAGTTAGACAGGCCGCCTGTTGGTGTAGTGGAAACGGCAGGCGGTGTAGAAGAAGATGCCGTACCGAATGCATACGGGGCATTACCTGTAACATCCCAACCATCTACTAGTGTACCTGGTGTTGTAGGTGCACCGTTCTCCCAGTTCTCGGAGAACAGTGTAACTGTATACGCACCACACATCGTAAATGTGCCTGCAATGGCGGCCGGAGTACCACTTACTGTAACAACAAACGTAGCCGCGGGAGCACAGCCATTACTATATGAGATGGTAGTTGTGCCTGTAGACGACGTCGCCCCCACAAGGCCGGTGCTGCTGTTAACGGTAGCTACTGAGGTATTACTGCTGCTCCAGGTACCGCCGGAAATGGTATTGGATAACGTAGTAGATGTTGTAGGGCAAAGCACCGATGAACCTGTAATAGCCGCAGGAACAGATGTAACGCTAACACTACGGGTAACTGCATTACAACCGTTAATAAGGTAAGTGATGGTTGCTGTACCGCCGGACACGCCCCCTACCTGGCCGGAGCCGGCATCTACAGTAGCAATAGCAGTATTGGAACTGAACCATGAACCGCCAGACACAGAGTTGGCGTAAGTAGAATTAGCATACTGACAAACAGGCGATGTACCAGTTATCGTGCCGTTGGCGGGGGTATGAATGATCACATCCCTCGTAACCGGGGCACCGCATGCATTGCTGTAAGTAATTGTAGCCGTACCTGCTGCCACACCGCCAACTATGCCGGTAGTGCTGCCCACAGTAGCGATAGAAGCATTGCTGCTGCTCCAGGTGCCTCCGTAAGAGCTATTGGTAAGCGTGGTGGTCAATCCTATACACAGATCAACATCTGTCAGCGGATTAATGTCAGCCGGGGCTGCATTAATAGTAATTGCTCTTGTTGCCACGGTATTGACGCAGCCCATAGAGTATGTTATTGTTGTAACACCGCCACCAGTGCCTGTAACAATACCTGAGGCAGTGTTCACAGAAGCAATTGTAGCATCAGCCGAGCTCCAGGTACCGCCTGCCACGCCATTGCTGAAGGTTGTAGCATCACCGGTACATATTGCAGATGAAGCTGCCGTAATTGATCCCGGCAGCGAATTGACCGTTACTGCAAATGAAGCAGGAGCAGCACAACCTGTAGTTGTATAGTAAATTGTTGCTGTGCCGGGTGCTACCGCATGAACCAGCCCACCTGACGACACTGTAGCTACAGAGGTGGCCGAGCTACTCCAGCTGCCACCTGTTGGTGCAGATGCAGTAAGCGTTACGTCCTCACCTGTGCATAACGTATTTGTGCCTGATACGGTAATGGTACCTACCGTTTCTGCTACTGAGCCGGTAGCAGAGCAGCCTGTTGTACCGTCAACTGCAGTAACGTTGTAAATGGTAGAACCGGTAACTGTTGCCACCGGAGACGCAGCCGTTGTAGAGCTAAGACCAGTAGCAGGCGACCATGCATAGCTGAACTGCATAGGATAGAAGCGATAGCCTGTATTGGCGTAAGACGTAAGCGGCCCTGTAACTACACTAGCTACAGCTACCCCATCGGTACCGGCAGAATTCTCGATACCTATAGAGTTATCGCATGTACCGCTGAGCGAACCTACCATTACATCTATATAATTTGATGTCTCATAAAGTATCAGCTGGATGGTATTTGTACCACCGCAGCTTAGGTCGGGAGTTGCTATGTAGCTGACAACAAATTTTCGGTTAGGCGCCGACCCTATAGTTGAATAAGTAATATCAGTACCTCCCGAACTAAAATCGTGAAGACCCAACGCTACACCAGCGCCCATAGCTGCTGCAGCCGAAGAGCTAGGTATGGCATAGTTTGTGAAACCCGACCCTGAATTATCAAAACTCACCCAACCATTGGTACAAATGTTAAGCGATGTATAGTTAACACCGTAAAATGTAAAAGTAAACGGAAGAGCAGCGTTTATTGTGGCATCGTCGCCTGACGGACCAGCCGAACCTGTAGTAGACAGCGTTGCGTACGGTACGGACAATACCTGGTATGATGTAGATGAACTGCCTGTATATGACGGCACGGCAGTAAGCGTAGAACTTGCACCGGAGCAGGTAAGCGGGTATGCTGCAGTAGCCGTGACGGTAGGGTTAGTAGCTATATATACCGTACGGGTAGCGGTAGATGAACACCCGCTGGAAGTACCGGTAACAGTATAAGTGGAGGCCGATGATGGCGATGCCGTAACCGAAGCGCCCGTGGTAGCAGACAAGCCCGTGGCGGGCGACCATGAATAAGTAGTGGCGCCTGACACTGATAGTGTTGCACTAACGCCCGCACACACCGCAGAACCTGTAGTGCTGAACGAAAGTGTTGGCAGCGCATTAATAGTTATTGCCTTGGTAGCTGGTGTACATCCGGTAGTGGTATAACTTATGGTCACGCTACCGTTGGTGAGGCCTGTAAACACGCCGCCACTTGTAATGGTAGCAGTACCCGTGCCTGCGGTTACACTCCAGGTGCCGCCAGCTACGGAGTTAGCGAATGTTGTAGCAACACCCCGGCATAATGATGTGGTAGCTGATGGCGTAATTGTAGCAGGAGATGTATTAACAGTTACAGAGGTTGTATTAGCAGTGGTATTACATCCACCGGAACCAAAGGCCGTCAAAGTAAATGCGCCGGTACTGGCTGCTGTGGCCGTAGTATTCTGTGATGCCGAGGTGAATGACGAAGGGCCAGCCCAACCATAAGACAGGGCACCCGTAGCACTACCTGTAAGTGTTATTGTAGATCCAACGCATACAGTAGTGGGCGTAGCTGTAGCACTGACACCTGTTGGCGAGGCGTTTACAGTAACAATTTTCGAAACGGGCGTACAACCCGTTGTAGTATATCGAACGGTTATTGTACCGGCAGTGCTGCCGGTAAGCACGCCGCTACCTGTGATGGTTGCCGTTCCCGAACCTGCTACAACACTCCAGGTGCCACCTGCTACACTATTAGTGAAGGAGGTTGAAGCTCCTACGCAAAGCGATGTAGTAGCTGCCGGGGCAATGGCCGCCGGGGCCGCATTTACCGATACTGTTGCTGTAGCAGCACATCCGGACACTGTGTAGGAAATAAGGGACGTTCCGGCTGAAACACCAAATACACCGCCGCCGCTATTAACTGTAGCAACAGATGTCGTCACAGAACTCCACGTGCCGCTACCCGTAGCATCTGTAAGGGTTGTAACTGAACCAACACAAACACTTAAAGTACCGCCGATTGCAGCGGGATTGGCATTGATGGTAATAGCAACTGTAGAAGGAGAATTGACAGAACCGGCTGTTACACAACCCTGGGTGGCCCATGATAGCACGCAGAATATATAACTGGTACCGGTGGGCAATGTAGAAGAATTGGGCGTGTAAGATGGTATTGCAGGAGCAACACCACTTGATGTAAAGGAAACTGTACCGGATGCCAGAGATACCGACGATCCGCTGATCACGGAAGTATTTGTTGGATTTCTGTACCATGTGTAAGTAACTGTGATGGCACCATTTGCTCCACAACCTGCTGAGGATGTTGCTGTGGCAGAAATTGAATTGGTTACCGATGCCCCGACGCAATATGTGGCCGGACTTCCAGATACTGCTACTGATGCAGCAGTATACCTTAACGCAAAGGCATTACCAGATAGCAATACACAGATCAGTGCTGTAAACACTGCTTTAAAAAAACGGGTAAAGTTCTCCATGATATATAATGTTAAAGCGATGAAAAGATCTTTTTACGACTTGATGACTCTATCAAAACAATTGTTTTTTTAACGCATATATTGCACACTGTTTGTCGAATTTCTACTACATGCAATATAATACCACATTCGTTTCAATTGTTAACTATGAATTATTTCTTTTTTAACTTGTAGTTAATATTTATAAATTATAATAAATATTAAAAATTACAAAGCATCTTAAGAACTCATAATCAGTAAAATAAACAAATGTAATCTACTATATTTTTCTGATATTAACAAAAAGAAAACCAAATCCCAACTAATATAATTTGTGATTAATGTCGAAATGTGGCTAAATAGAAAAAAAGACTAAACTATTGTATTAATATGACCCTATCGCACCAATTGATTCTGTAATTCCAGCACAACGGTCTCATTAACTTTAAGGTTGTAGGCGGCGGTGTACAGACGCTCTAAGGCGGCAACGTAATCTGTCTCTGCCTGTCGCGATTCCAGGGTGGTGCCTACCCCTACCCTATACCTGGCCAGTTGGACGTCCAGGTTCTCCTTGGCATATTTAATATTGTCGCGCTCCAACTGGTATGCTGCTACTGAAATGCGGTAATTAAGCCATGCTGTACGGTATTGCTTGCCCAGGAAGATGTTTTGCCGATCGTAAAGCAACTCATCACGCAGGGCCTGTAACGATGCCACTCGTGCCGTCCTCCTCAGGTTTCCCCCTTCGAATAATGGCAGCGACATGGTTAGCCCTACGTTAGGTCCGTAACTTTGGGTGAAGACAGAGAACCCGGTGGAGTTGGTATTGCGGTTGTAGTTATAGCCGCCATTCAGGTTGACGCTGGGCAGGAAGTACGTCTTAGCTATATCGGCATTCAGGCGAGATACAGTGGCGTTGCGGCGCATGATGTCGAGGAACAGGTTTGCCTGCTGCAATTGTTCTTTGTCGGCGGGTTCAAGCGATGTGTTCAACACCAGGCTATCATCCGTTATGTAAGTCTTGTCCATCGGTTCTCCCATCAGCTCACTGAGCGAATCTTCGGCCTGTACCAGCGATGCGATGAAGTTCAGCGAATCACTTTGACGGGCGCTATAATCCACCCTTGCCTGCAGGTAATCTATCTTGGCGCCGGCACCTGTCTCGTACTTCAGCGCAGATATGGCCATACGCACGCGGGCCAGCGCCAGGCCTGTATCTATCGCTATCACCTGTTGCTTTTGCCATACCAGTTTGGCATACATCTGTATGGTGCGCGATACCATGGTCTGTACCTGTAGTCTGAGCTGAGATTCGCTTATGGACTGGTATTCATTCAGCTGCTTTTTTACCAGGAACATCTTACCGCCATCAAATATGGTCCAATTGACCAACAGGTATGGATTTACCGATGTGCTCTTCGCGCTTGGGTTGCTTTGTACACCACCGCTGGCCAGATCGCTATGTACATTGTTTTGCGCTGCTGAGAGTGTGGTATTGAACCATACATTGGGCGAGAAGCCTGCATTGCCGAGGGTATTGTTTCGTTCGGCCTGCTGGCGGGCAAGATCTGCATTTTTTATATCGAAATTATAGTGCAGGGTACGTGTTATAGCATCCTGCAAGGTAAGCCGTTCGGGCACCTGTGCATAGCCTTGGGTAAGGGCCATACAGGCAATTAGTATCAATATATATCTACTCAATGTGTGCATGTTCTAAAAAAAATCAATGATCTTTTGATGTACCGGGCAATGCAATTTTACCATCATGAGCTTCGCCTTCTTCGCTCTTACTTTGTTGCTTTTCTTCCTGCTCTAAAGCAACTTGCGCAGGGTCTTTCTTGCGCTCTCTCGACAAATAAGAATAGATAACCGGCACCACAAACAAAGACAGCACCAGCGAGAACATGATACCACCAACTATAACAATACCCAACGGCTTGCGGCTGGTAGATGCCGCGCCCAGCGATAAGGCTATGGGCAATGCGCCAAAAGCCATAGCCAGACTGGTCATGAGTATAGGGCGCAGACGCAGTGCAGAGGCTTCTATAGCGGCTTCCAGCTTACCCATACCTTCCTCTTTTATCTGGTTGGCATACTCTACTATCAGGATGCCATTCTTGGTCACCAGGCCTATCAGCATGATCATTCCTATTTGTGAGAAGATATTCAAGGTTTGGCCAAACAATGCCAGCGATATCAAAGCGCCGGCCAAAGCCAGCGGTACTGTAAGCATGATAATGAGCGGATCGATAAAGCTCTCGAACTGTGCTGCCAATATCAGGTATATCAACCCCAGCGCCAGTAGAAAGGCGAAAGAGGTATTGGAAGAACTTTCTACATAATCTTGCGATGAGCCGGCAAGGGATGAGCTGAAGCTTTCATCTATCACCTTTTTCTCCTTCAGGCTATTATAGATGCTTTGCATGGCGGCAATACCATCGCCAATGGTTTTGCCCTCTGCAAGATTTGCTGATATGGTGGCGCTCTTATAACGGTTGTAATGGAATATCTGGGACGGGCTTGTAGACTCCTTCATTTGCACCAGATTGTCTATAGATATCAGGTTGCCCGCGTTGGTCTTAACGAAATATTGCTTAAGATCTACAGGTGCATCGCGACTGGCCCTGTTTACCTGGGCTATCACCTGGTATTGTTTGCCGCTAATAGTGAAGTAACCGAGGTTACCATTACTGAGTGCGAACTGTAGCGTTTGCGATACATCGCTTACTGATATACCGAGGTCTGATGCCTTGGCCCTATCTATGCTGATGGCCAGCTCCGGCTTGTTGAATTTCAGATTCACATCCACACCCTGGAAGGTCTTATTGGCATAGGCAGAATCCATGAAGATGGGCAGTGCCTTTTGCAGCTTATCGAAGTCTATGTTCTGCAATACAAACACTATGGGGAATGCGCTACCACCGCGCTGCACGGCAATGGTCTGCTCTTGTATGGCAAGGGCCTTACCAAAGTTCAGTTTCTGCAAATTTTTACTTAGCGATTGTACTATCTGTGCCTGGCTGCGGGTCCTGTCGCCAGGGTCACTTAAACGTATATTGGCATTACCCGAGTTTACTGAACCCGATGAACCCGGTGCGGTAATTGTAAGCACCACCTGCCGCTCGGGCACACTATCCATCACCAGGTTGGCTATACGGTCCATATACTTATCCATGGCATCGTAAGAAGTACCCTCGGGTGCAGTTACCTGTAGCCTGAACCTGCTCCTGTCTTCCAGCGGGGCCAGTTCACTCTGCATGCCCCTGCCTATCAGCACGATCAGTATGAAAGACACTACAATGCCGGATAGCGCTACCCACCTGTGCTTCATGATCCATTGTAGCGATTTACGGTAGCTATTCTCCATGCCAACAAAGAATGGCTCCGTCTTATCGTAGAACTTAGAGCGCTTGTGCACATCGCGGGTCATCAGCACATTGAGCACTGGTGTAAGAGTGAGCGATACGAAGGCAGAGATCAGCACCGCTCCGGCCACCACTACACCAAATTCGCGGAAGAGCCTGCCCGTAAAGCCCTGTAAAAAGATGATAGGCAGGAACACCACCGCAAGGGTGATAGAGGTAGAGATGACCGCGAAGTAAATGATATCGCTCCCCTCTTTTGCTGCCCTGTGTTTATCCAACCCTTCTTCCAGCTTTTTAAAGATGCTTTCTGTAACCACTATACCATCATCTACCACCAGGCCGGTAGCCAATACTATGGCCAGCAGGCTAAGGATATTGATAGTAAAACCCATAATGTACATGATAAAGAAGGCGCCTATCAGGCTGACCGGTATGTCTATCAGCGGGCGGAACGCAATCAGCAGATCGCGGAAGAACAGGTAGATGATGATAACCACCAACCCCAGCGATATGAGCAGGGTCTCCTCCACCTCGCCTATCGACTTTTTGATGAATGCTGTGTTATCCTGCGCAATATTTACTTTGATGTCGGGCGGGATGTCTTTCTTCAGCTGGTCGTAACGCTTATAAAATTCATCGGCAATGGCTACATAGTTGGAACCCGGCTGCGGGATGATGGCCAGTGCCACCATGGGTATACCGCTCTCTTTTAGTTGCGTTTCTTCATTGGCCGGGCCCAGTATGGCCTCACCAATATCGCCCAGGTGTATGTCGGTACCTTTTACATTGCCTACTATCAGGTTATTAAAGTCTTGTTCAGTGTACAGCCTGCCCAGTGTTCTTACGGATAGCTCTGTATTGCTGCCGGCTACCTTGCCTGCAGGCAGCTCTACGTTCTGGGCTTTCAGGGCAGCCTGCACATCGGTGAAGGTGATGTTGTAGCCGGCCATTTTCAGCGGATCAAGCCACAGACGCATAGAATATAGTTTCTCGCCCCACACAGTTATGCTGCTGACGCCGGGTATGGTCTACAAGCGCTCTACCAGCACGTTTTCGGCATAGTCGGTCAGCTGCATAGGGTTTCGGGTGTTGCTCTGCACCGTCATAGATATGATGGGCTGCGCACTGGCATCGGCCTTGGTGACCACAGGAGGTGCATCTATATCCTGCGGCAGGCTCTTTATAGATTGCGACACTTTATCGCGCACGTCGTTGGCTGCCGCCTCCAGATCTACACCCAGTTCGAACTCTACACTTATATTACTGCTGCCCTGCGCACTGGTGGAGGATACGTTCTTGATACCCGCGATACCATTTATGGACTTCTCTATAGGCTCGGTGATCTGCGATTCTATAACATCGGGGTTGGCACCGGCATAACTGGTGCGTACATTGATGATGGGGGGATCGATAGACGGATAATCTCTTATACCCAGGTATTTAAACCCTATACCCCCGAAAACTATAATAATGATATTGAGTACTATGGCCAGTACCGGGCGTTTCAGGGAAAGTGATGACAGACTCATGCGTATGTTGGCAGGTTGACTATTAGAAGGTTACACATCATAAAAGCCATGCCAACACAATTTTATTGCATGCATTAGCTTTTACCTGTTAACCCCGTAAACACCATTAGACCGCTTTACCCGCCTACGGTTTAGTCTTTTACCGCACTGTACACACATAAAAAAAGCAACAGGATCTGTTGCTTTCATTATTAACCAGTTATGTATTTTTCTCTTACAGCTCCAGCAGTGCCTTTACCGGGTCTTTGCCTATCAGCATCAGTTCCGGTGCCTCCAGCAATTCTTTTACCCTTACCAGGAAGCCTACAGACTCGCGGCCATCGATGATGCGGTGATCATAGCTCAGCGCCAGGTACATCATAGGGCGTATCTCTACCTTACCGTTGATGGCCATAGGCCTGTCCTGTATCTTGTGCATACCCAGGATGGCAGACTGCGGGATATTGATGATAGGCGTAGACATGAGTGAACCGAACACACCACCATTGGTGATAGTGAAGGTGCCACCAGCCATTTCATCAGGAGTTAATTTGTTATCGCGGGCTTTCTTGGCCAGTTCTACTACTTTCTGCTCTATACCGGCCATGCTCAGGCTTTCTGCATTGCGGATAACCGGAACCACCAGGCCCTTAGGTGCAGATACTGCTATAGATATATCGCAGTAGTCGTGGTATATCAGTGCGTCGCCATCAATGTAAGCGTTCACAGCAGGCCATTCCATCAGCGCTATGCTACATGCGCGGGTGAAGAATGACATAAAGCCCAGGTTAACACCATGAGACTCTTTGAATGAATCTTTGTACTGCTTGCGCACTTCCATGATGCGGGTCATATCCACCTCGTTGAACGTGGTGAGCATTGCCGTGCTGTTCTTGGCATCTACCAGCCTGCGGGAGATGGTCTTGCGCAGGTTGCTCATCTTCTCGCGCTTGTCTTCGCGGCTGAAGGCAGCAGCACCACCACGCTTACCACCATTGTTGATAGCGTCCAGCACATCCTGCTTCATGATCCTGCCCTGTGAGCCGGAACCCTTTACGTCAGTTGCCTTTACCTGCTTGTCGCTCATAATAGCGTTGGCTACCGGTGTAGCTTTCACGTCGCTCTGTGGAGCGGGTGCAGGTGCAGCAGCAGCTTTTTCAGCCTTAGGGGCAGCAGGTGCAGCGGCAGGTGCCGGAGCAGCAGCGCCTTCCGGCTTGGCAGCAGTTTCGTCTATAGAGCAGGCCAGGTCGCCAATTTTCAATGTAGCGCCTTCTTCTGCAACTATGTGCAGCGTGCCCGCTTGTTCTGCGGTCAGTTCGAATGTAGCTTTCTCAGATTCCAGTTCACACAATACCTCGTCACGGTTGGCGTAATCGCCTTCTTTTTTCAGCCATTTTACCAGGGTAACTTCACTTATTGACTCACCTACTGTAGGAACTTTAATATCTATCATGAGAAAACCTTTGTTTTACGAAGTGCAAAATTAGCAAACCCTTACCTATTAAGCAACATGGCATTTCACCTTTCGCAAGAAATTCAAAATTAATTAATTATATACGTATTTTGATTAGCTAATTAGCTGATGTGCTGATTAGCTGATTGCCCAGCTTTATCACACCCTGCTAATCATTCATTAGCTAATTAGCTGATGTGCTGATTGCCGGTTGTATCGCAATAACTATTATAGTATTCACAAAAATTAATTACATCAACCTAATTAGCTAATTAGCTAATCAGCTAATTCTTTGCTTAGCGGCCTCATACAATATCATCCCTGCTGCTACCGATACATTCAGCGAATCGAACGCGGTGGCCATAGGTATGCGGATGAGCACGTCGGCACGCTTCAGCACATCTTTACTGATACCGGTATCTTCTGCCCCCATCACTATGCACGATGGGATGGTGATATCAGCCTCGTACACCGGTATGCTGCCCTTCATCTGCGTGCCCAGTACCTGTATGCCGTTCAGGCGGAGGATATCCATGGCCTGCGGCACCGATGGCACTCTGCACAGCATTATTTTGTGCAATGCACCTGCCGATGTTTTTACGGCTTCCTCGGTAAGCGATGCAGCGTGCGACGTAGGCAAGATAAGCCCCTGCGCACCGCAGCACAAGGCGCTACGCGCTATGGCGCCCACATTGCGCACATCGGTAACGCCATCCAGCATTACGAACAGCGGGGCCTCCCCTGCTTCTACCACGTGCGATATACCTGCCTGCAGATCTACATAGTTGAGTAACGACGCCCAGGCCACTACGCCCTGGTGCTGCGATTTAGTGAGATAGTCCAGCTTTTCTACCGGCACCTGGCTTACAGGCACGTTGTATTCGCGCGCCAGCTGCTTGATGGTGCCGATTTCCGGCCCGGTAGCGCTGCGCAGCATAAATATCTTTTCTATAGCTGCCCCCGACTGTAAGGCCTCCATTATCGGTTTGCGCCCTATCAGCAGCGGCAGCGACTTTTGCTTTGATTTGTCCTGGTATTTCAAGACTGCAAAATTAGGCAAAAAGGGTATACGTATTGATGCGGGTGTTATTCAGGTGGTAACAGTAGTAACAATTAGTAACAAATAGTAACAGCTGTTACCAATGTTACTAGTGTTACTAAACCTGCTCGCATAGCTTCTATAACAAGAGAATACCAGGGTTTCACCTTAATCATAAGCCAATGACAACTCACCCTCGGAGTGTCACCCTGAGCCTGTCGAAGGGCGACACGGACACGAGTTCTGTATTGGCAGCTGACTTTATACTATGCTAAGGGTGTCACTCGGTAGTATTATCAGATGAAGGTACTGGTAACAAATAGTAACACTAGTAACGCGTGTTACCAATTGTTACTAACCCCAAAAACAAAGAAGCCCCCAAATCGGGAGCTTCAATAATAATTATTCAGACATAGTTACACCAGCATAGTAGCCGGGTTCTCCATGTATGCTTTCAGTGTTTGCAGGAACTTGCTGCCTACAGCGCCATCTACCACGCGGTGATCGCAGCTCAGGGTCAGCTTCATCAGGTTCCTTACTACTACTGCACCGTTCTCTACTAACGGTGTAGCCTGTATCTTGCCTACTGCCAGTATGCAAGCATCCGGCGGGTTGATGATGGCTGTGAATTCATCTATATCCATCATGCCCAGGTTGCTTATGGTAAAGGTATTACCGGTAAACTCGTGTGGCTGTATCTTCTTGTTGCGTGCCTTATCTATCAGTGTGCTTGCCTCCTGTGCTATCTGCGACAGTGACTTCTGGTCGGCAAATTTCACTACCGGCACTATCAGACCCTCATCAACAGCTACGGCAGTACCAATGCTGATGTGGTGGTTCTGGCGGATGAAATCACCCATCCATGAGCTGTTTACGGCAGGATGCTTACGCAACGCCATAGCCACAGCCTTGATCACCATATCGTTGAACGATATCTTCACCGGCGATACATTGTTCATGGCCGTACGCGCTTCCATCGCCTTATCCATAGTAATGGTCATGCGCAGGTAGAAGTGCGGTGCGCTGAACTTGCTTTCTGCCAGCCTTTGCGCTATGATGCGGCGCATCTGTGTAAGCGGAATATCTGTATGTCCTTCTGTGCCTGAAGCAGGAGTGAATGCAGGCACCTGTGCTGCAGCCTTCTGCGGAGCCGGGGCTGCTGCAGCCTGTGGCGCTGCCTGTGCAGGAGCCGCTTGCTGTGGTGCAGCCTGCGCAACCTGCGGAGCAGGCTGTGCCGATGGCGTAAAGGTGTCTACATCGCGCTTCACGATGCGGCCGTTATCGCCGCTACCATGCAACTGATGAATATCTATACCCTTTTCTGCTGCCAGCCTCTTAGCCAGTGGCGATGCTATTACACGTTCGTTACTGTTGTGTGCTACCGGAGCTGCCTGCGGCGCAGCTGGTGCAGCGTTCTGCTGTGCAGGTGCAGCCTGTGGTGCAGCAGCTGCCGGCTGTGCGGCTACAGGCGCAGCACCACCATCCAGATAAGGGGTAACATCTGTGCCCGGCTTACCTACTATAGCTATGATATCATTGATCTTAGCGGCGTCTCCTTCCTGCACACCAATGTACAGCAGGGTACCATCGGCGTAAGGCATCACTTCCATGGTGGCCTTATCGGTCTCCACTTCTGCTATCACATCATCGCTCTTTATGGTATCGCCCACTTTCTTGTGCCAGGCCACTATCTTGCCTTCCTTCATAGTGTCGCTGAGCAGTGGCATACGCACTACTGTAGCATCACCAGGCTTAGGTGCCGCTGCCGGAGCAGCTAGTGCCGCCTGCGGTTGTGGTGCCGCAGGAGCTTCGGGTGCAGGAGCAGCCGGGGCCGCTTGTGCAGGTGTAGTTGCAGCCGGTGTAGCCGCTGGCGCCTGTGGTGCAGCCTGCTTCTCGTTATCCAGTATCGACTGAAAATCTTCGCCCGGCTTACCTATAATGGCCATAATGCCATTTACAGGCACACCCTGGCCTTTATCTGCCGCTATATATAATAATGTACCGTCAACATAAGGAGTTACTTCCATGGTGGCCTTATCGGTCTCCACTTCTGCTATCACATCATCGGCCTTTACTTCGTCCCCTACCTTCTTCAACCAGTCGGCAATAACGCCTTCTTTCATCGTATCACTCAGCAACGGCATACGTATCGCTTCCGCCATAATATAATTGTATTCTTTTTTTAGACACCAAAAGTAATTAAACTCACTTATTTACCCGCGTAAATTTCGAAAGGCATACCCTGCCAACGAAATTCCTCGCAAAGAACGCTAAGAAGGGCGCAAAGAAAGCTAAGTCACTAATTTAAGCAGGCAGAGGACGCAAAGTCTCATCCACCTACACTTTTACTTTTCAACCCTTTAACCTTTTACCCTTTTAACTTATTAACTTATTAACTACTAATACTCTATCTGCATGCCCAGCGCATCCTTCAGCTTACCGAGGAACGGGTTTTTCTGCACCATCGCCTCAAACATCTCGCTCTTGCTCAGCACCACGTTCTTTTGCATTTCGGCCATGGCGCTCGCATCCGCCCTCAATTCAGTGGTAATACGTACTGTAAGGCTGGTCTTATCGCGGTAAAAATCCAGCAACGGACTGCGCTGTTCGCGGGCATACATATCCACTATCGGCGTCGGGGACACTATTTTTATCTCATCGGGCGGATACAGTTCTACCTTCATCTGCGTGAACTGGGCAAATACAGTACCCTTGCCGGTATCCATCAGTATCCGCTTATACTCCTCAAATAACTGGTTGATCTCCTCCAATGTAAGCGGATGGGTACGGGCTACTACCTTATCCAGGGCTTCGTCCATATCATCTAGCAGACTGGCGCTCAGGCGGCGTGCGCCACCCTGTGCGGCAGGCTTATGGGCCGGGGTTACCGGGTTACCAGTAGGTGCAGCAGGCATAGGCATTACAGCCGCGGGGGCTACAGGCTGGGGAGCCTGCACGGGCTGTGGTGGTGGCGGAGCCTGGTAAACAGGTGCTGGTTGCTCAGCCACCTGCACAGGTGCTGTGTAAGTAACATTGGCCGGCGGGGCCGATACTACAGTAACAGTAGCCGGCGCTGGCGGCATGCCTACAGGGCTAAAGTTTTTTTTTAAGTCGCCCGTATCGGATCCTATGCTGATGTTGCTGCCGCTTACTGCCTGCAATACGTAGCACAGCCTTATCAGGCACATTTCTACATGCAGGCGGCGATTGGTGGCGTTCTTATATTCCAGTTCGCACTGGTTAAGTACATTGAGGCCCGATAACAGGAACGACGGCGGTGCCTGGTTAGATTTTTCGAGGAATACCGGCTTGTGGTCATTAGGCACATCCAGCAGCTTGGCCATGCGCACGTCCTTACACAACAGCAGATTGCGGAAGTGCTCTGCCAAACCGCTCACCACCACATCGCCTTCAAAACCCTTTTCCAGGGCCTTATCCAGCATCAGCAGCGTACCGGCCACATCCTGGCTCAGCATGGTGTCGGTTATACCAAAGTAGAAGTCGGCGTCCAGCAGGTTCAGGTGCTCCATGGTGCCGTTATAGGTCAGCATACCATTGGTAAAGCTGGCTATACGATCCAGCATAGACAAGGCATCGCGCATACAACCCTCACTCTTCTGGGCTATGATGTGCAATGCGGCCTCCTGGGCTACCATACTCTCCTTAGCGGCTATACCCTGCAGGTGCGATACGATATCGCCCGTGGTGATGCGCTTAAAGTCGAATATCTGGCAACGGCTGAGGATGGTAGGTAATATCTTATGCTTCTCGGTAGTGGCCAGGATGAATATGGCATATGGTGGCGGCTCCTCCAATGTCTTCAGGAAGGCATTGAATGCCGATGCACTCAGCATATGCACCTCATCTATTATATATATCTTGTATTTACCCTGCTGCGGCGCAAAGCGCACCTGGTTCACCAGTTCGCGTATATCGTCTACAGAGTTGTTGCTCGCAGCATCCAGCTCAAACACGTTGAACGATGTATTGTTGCTGAAGCTGGCACAGGTATTACATACCCCGCAGGCCTCCATATCGGCCGTAGGGTGCTCGCAGTTGATGGTCTTGGCCAAAATACGGGCACACGTGGTCTTACCCACTCCACGCGGACCACAAAACAGGTAGGCATGCGCCAGGTGACTATTGCGGATGGCATTTTTAAGCGTAGTGGTAATGTGCTCCTGCCCTACAACAGTATCAAACGTCTGCGGGCGGTACTTTCTGGCGGAAACTATATAATCACTCATTCGTATATCGGCTGAATTAGTCAAACAATCAATGCTTTTAGCCGCCAAAGCACCACAAACCTGCTACATAGTGTCATGGTGAGCCTGTCGAACCACGACACGGGCATGGGCGAAAAAGAACCTGATTTTGACACAGCAAATTACTTAAAAACACAGACATCGGCCTGTTAAAATAAAGAGTGTTCATGCCGTGTGGAAAAATACACAAGGGAAATACTGTAACTTTATACTGATAAAAGCAGCCACATATGTCGGAGCAGCAAAAACAGGAGGAAAAACCGATACGCCAAATAATTATGGAGTCGGAAGAAGACCGCCTGAAACGCCATATTTATCGCACAGACAAAGAGAAATTACAAGCATTTACACTAATGCTGAGGAGAGGCCTGATGTTTAAAAGAGCCAAAATAACCCATAAATAATGGATGTCCTCGACGAATTATTACTCAATTTCTGGGGGCATCTCAACAACCAAAATGTCAGATACATTATGGTTGGCGGCCTTGCTACAAATTTCAATGGCTATAACCGGCTAACCGAAGATATTGATCTATGGATCGAAGACACACTTGCCAACCGCCGAAACCTTAGAACGGCAATTTGCGACGCGGGTTATGGAGATAATCCACTTTTAGAAACTATTCAGTTCATCCCCGGCTGGTCAGCTTTTTATATTGCCGATGGAATAGAAGTAGATATAATGACCGAAATGAAAGGCCTGGAACACCTCACTTTTGAAGAGTGTCTACAGCAAGCATCGATCGCTGACATTGAAGGAATAAAGGTCCCCTTTCTGCACATCAACCAATTGATCCAAAACAAAAAAGTAATCAACCGTCCCAAAGACCAGGTGGATGTGATGGAACTGGAAAAGATAAAGAAGATAAGGGAGGAGAATGGTTAATGCGCACAGCGATAATATTTCTGGACCGCTTTCTTTTCCAACAAGGACGAAAGTATAAGTGAATCCGCAGTCATTTTTTCAATGCCACATAATGATACGCTTCTATCTTCTCGATTAATGACCAACGTGCTGTTATTAACCGAATACGAGAAAAAATATATAGTATCAGCTCTTGTGGACAAGGTCATTCCTCCATCTTTATCAAAAAAGATACTTTCATAGTTTATTTCATTCAACGTTTTAGTTTCGACTAAACACCATCCACCGATAATATCTGGCTTCCCCTTCGTCTGGGAACAAAAGATCAGCCTACATGAAAGTAATATCAAAAAAATAAATTGCTTCATTACTTAAGACACTTAATGTTCTCTATCCGGTTATCACAAGATCTTTTCCTTAAAACACTGATGCTACTTTCCGCCTCTTGCCTGCTAAATTACTCTTTAGCGTTATTTCCGATATACATCTGCGGATTCTGAGTAAACCTTAATACACATTCTAGTACACAACATATCACAACCCCTCCCCATTCTCATCCATCGTCAACACCTCACTCATATAGTCTAAAAACGGCCGCATAGCCTTGAAAGCATCATTTACCTTATCTGCGAACGCGGGGCTTAACACCTCCTCATCTGTAAATGGCTTTATCAGTAAGAACTGCTTGTAGCGCAGCAGGTCAACGGCCTCGTTTGTGGCATCATAACCCTTTGGTGCCGTTTTCAATTGCTCTCCCTGCAGTGCACCAAAGTTGCTTACAAACTGTTTACTCTTCAATATCTTTCTCAGCGGAGCCGCATCGTAGCTTATATCATCGCGTATGCGTTTCAGGTCTGGGGCATTAGGCCCCCAGAAACCGCCACCCACAAAACTATTGCCCGGCTCTATTCTATAGTAATACCCACCCCGGCGCAGCTTCGTAGCCCGCCTAAACCCACCGCTGAACTCGGTTCTGTATGGTGTTTTATCTTTAGAAAAGCGGGTATCTCTGTATATGCGGTGCAGGCTGCTTTTACCGGTAGGTGTCTCTATCAGATCATGCTGATTCATGCGGGCCAGCAGGGCATCCGCAAAACCTTCCACCGCTACCAGTTCGCGCAGGTATTCCTCTTTATGTTCATTAAACCATTCCCTGTAATTATGCGCTTTCAGCTGTTCCAGGAAAGCTAATGCAGATGGGGGAATGATTGATGGTGCAGATGGCATATGCTGTTACGATAAAGCATAAAGGTCGTAAAAAAAATAAGGTCCGGAACATTGCTGTACCGGACCTTAATGCGTGAGCGGAAGACGAGACTCGAACCCGCGACCCCAACCTTGGCAAGGTTGTGCTCTACCAACTGAGCTACTTCCGCATGTGTTTAAAGAACTGTTCCGCCGTAACGGGAGTGCAAAGGTAATCAACAGTTTTTGATAAACAACTTTTTACACCAAAAATATCACA
Source organism: Chitinophagaceae bacterium (assembly GCA_947455215.1). Classification (GTDB taxonomy): domain Bacteria; phylum Bacteroidota; class Bacteroidia; order Chitinophagales; family Chitinophagaceae; genus Flavipsychrobacter. The sequence goes on along the minus strand of CANGNA010000016.1, from coordinate 48,274 downwards.
TTTTTATTGCCATAATTTTTATTGCAAACGGAAGGTAATAGGCTGCGTATACGCTACACGCACCTTTTCATCATCCACCATGCCGGGCTCCCAGTTGGTCATGTTCTCTATTACCCGCACCGCCTCTTCATCCAGCAGGTAATGTACACCCTTCTTCACGCTCACGTCCGATATACTGCCATCTTTATTCACTACAAAGTACACCATCACCCTTCCTTCTATGTTCTTTCTCCTTGCCTTTTCAGGGTAATGTATGGTATTGGAGAGGTATTGCATAAGATTATATTGGGGATGAGGGAATATTTCAAAGGGCGTGAATTTGATCTCTGTACCATCTTCATTCCAGCATGTACCACCCTTACTCACGCTGTCTGCAAACTGTTCTTTACGTTTGATCTTACCTTCTTTATAATAAGAGGTCAGCGTACCGTTACGCTTGTTATGTGTAAATTCGTCGGTGTACCACACATGGCTGTCAGAATCGTGGTAGTGTTTCCAAAGCCCTTCGCGCTTATCGGCTTTAAAATCGCCTTCTGAGCTTACAAAACCACTGCTAAAGTAATACGTATAATGACCCTCTCCCTGCACCGAATCACCCGCGGATGACACCCCGGTATACCGAAGCGAATCGCCGTTTGCAGTACGCTTTTCTACATCATACTTCCCATCAGGGCGCGGCTTATAAAGCACATAAAACGAGGCATTGTCTTTTTCTACTTTTACATCTTTATCATTATAGTAGATCTTGCGGCCCTGCGACATCGCACAAAATGGCAATGCAACGAGCATTAGAACATTAAATAATTTCATCTGGTTCAATTGTTTTATTGACTCTACTTTGTATCTATCAGAAAATCTTTAGAGAATTTAATGTCGTACCCTTTGGTCCATTTCATGGTTTGCCATTCTGTGGTTGGTTGCAGGGTGGCAGCGTGCTGTCCTGCCTTTGCTGTGATGGGCAGCGTAAAACCCGGCACTACATTGCTGAACCTGTAACGTAATTGTTTGTGCTTTATGCTGTATTCCAGCACAGGTATATCGGCAGTACGCAGGTACTGATCGAAGAACGCTTTCAGATCGAGACCGGTATGTGCAGCAATGTATGCTTCTACCTGCTGTGTGGTCACTGTTTGATGGTAGAACTCCTTGCCCAGGCCGCGTAGCATCTGGCGGAATTTTTCATCGTCATTGGTCAGCTGGCGGATCATGTGCATGATGGCAGCGCCTTTGTCGTACATGTCGCCGGAGCCTTCTTCATTTACTCCGTAAGGGCCAATGATAGGTTTATCGTTGCGTATGTTGCGCCACTCTCCCCTGCAGTACGCCTGGCCTTTTTCTTTGTTGGTCAGACACTCTTCGAACAGGGATTCTGAGTAGGTGGTTATCCCCTCATGTACCCAGTTATCGGCCATGTCTTTGGCAGTAACATTGTTGCCAAACCATTCGTGCCCGCTCTCGTGGATGATGATGTAATCGAAGTTCATGCCAATGCCCGTACCGGTGCGGTCGTAGCCCAGGTAGCCCATCTGGTAGCCATTGCCATAGGCCACTGCGCTCTGGTGCTCCATGCCCAGGTAGGGCGCATCCACAAGCTTGTAGCCATCTTCGTAAAACGGATATGGGCCCATCCAGTATTCGAAGCAGTGCAGCATTTGGGGTACAACTGCAAATTGCTTGCGGGCGCGTTGTTCATTTTGGCGGAGTACCCAATAATCAAGACCTAGTTTACCCTTTTCACCCATTATAGTGTCGCTCCAATGCACGTAGTCGCCAATGTAAAAAGAGACATCGTAGTTGTTGATAGGATTTTTGATATTCCATCTCCACTTGTTTTTATCAGTCAGTAATGGCCCCATCAAACGACCATTTCCAACTGCTGTCAACCCTTTAGGCACCGTGTAGCAAACACTCATACCACTATCCGGCTCGTCCCACTGCGCATCCTTACATGGCCACCAGACACTGGCGCCAAGGCCCTGGCAGGATACTGCTATCCAGGGCTTGCCCATACTATCCGTCCTCCAGCTAAATCCTCCGTCCCAAGGCGGATTTACAGCTTTGCGTGGACTACCGTGATAAAAAAGCCATACATATTGCCGGTTAGGTTTTCTGTCTGCAATAACCTGCTTAAATGGAAATTTCAACCAGCAAACATTTCCCTCCCTTTCAACTGGAATATCCATTATCACGCTTGTGGACAAAGTAGTAACAGAAATATTACCAGGCTCGCTAGACTGATAAGTAGAATCTACGTCAGTAACCAGTTTAGCGCTGTCGAGCACCATTGGTTCCTGCAAGTCTATCTGCATAGAATCCACGATATTGCCAACAATGCTAAACTCCATTATCACCATGCCATTGACTGCCCTCCGGGCGGTATCGAATCTAACATCCAGATCATACTTCTGCACATCCCACCAGCTCCTGCCACGGCCATTGCTGCCGCGTAGTGTATCGGCATGGGTAAAAGCAAATGTGGTATTTGCACTGAGCAAATACCACATAGCAACAATTATTAAAACAGTTCTTTTCATTTTATTTCTTTACATCTACCAGCTCCACGTCGAATATCAGCACGGCGTTAGGTGGTATTGCGCCACCCTGGCCACGGCTGCCGTAGCCCATGCCTGAAGGTATGAGCAGTGTAGCCTTTGTACCCGGCTTCAGCAGGGCAATGCCTTCGTCCCAGCCTTTGATAACAGAACCAGTACCCAGCGTAAATTCAAACGGGCTTACGTGGTGGAATGCAGAATCAACGTTAGAGTCGAACTTCCTGCCGTCGGTGGTCATACCTGTGTAGTTAACAGATACCTTCTGGCCATTAGCAGGCTTCTCGCCGCTACCCTGCTTGCTTACTGAATAGTACAGACCCGAAGCTGTCTTTTCAGCCTTCATGTTATGGTCTTTAATATATTGTTGTATCGCCTTATCGTCTATGTCAGACTGGTTAGCCATGTCTACTATCTCCATATCGAACACCAGTACAGAGTTTGCAGGAATTGACGGGCTGCGATCCTGGCTGCCATAAGCAAGACCAGAAGGGATATACAATGTAGCCTTAGTGCCTTTCTTCATCAGCGCCAGGCCTTCTTCCCAACCCTTGATAACGCTACCGGTGCCCAATACCAGCGAGAATGGCTGCTGGTGCTTGAACTCAGGATCTGTATTAGAATCGAACGCTTTACCATTCAGCAGTTTACCTGTATAGTTTACGCTGGCAGTTACGCCCGGCTTACCCGTTTCACCGGTACCTTCCTGGTGAATAACATAGTACAGGCCCGATGCTGTGCGCTGTGCCTTAATGTTATTTTTCTTCAGGTAGGCAACTATTGCGTCTTCGTCTATCTTCACCTGCGCAGCAGCTTTGGCCTGCTGTTCCGTTTTAAATTCAGCATCAGACTTCACAGATACCAGTACCACATGATATACCAGCATGTCGCCGGCCTTCATACCCGGCATCATCTGCTTGTTCTGCTTGATGAGTGAGTCGACAGGCAGCCTCATTACAGCACTATCACCTGCTACCATCTTCATGAAGCCCTCAATTGGATCGCCCTTGAAAGCTGGCTCCTGCACCTGGAATGGTACGGGCTTGCCGGCATTCATAGCACGGGAATCGAACAGCGAACTATCGTTCTTATATACATGGATGTGCATCTCCAGGCGATCGCCTTTTTGTGCGTGTCTTGTACCTGTGCCATGCGTTACAACTTTATACTGCAAACCTGTGGCAGTGGTCATAAAACCACCCGGAGCCGCCTTAACAGCAGCAGGCTTGGTTGCAGGCTTTTTGGCCGGTGCTTTTTTCTGCGCAAATACCATTGTACCGCTGGCCAGCATTAATGTCAGGAGGGTTAATTTCTTCATTACTATCTTATTGTTTTTTTTACTTTTTTATTGTTGCAATTTATAGAACTTCTACTACTTCTACATCAAAAATCAATATGCCATTTACAGGGATGGTATTATCGGGTGGATGCGCTCCGTATCCCAACCGGGATGGCAGGTAAAAAGTGGCACTGCTGTTCATCTTCATCAGGCGCAATCCTTCATCCAGCCCGTCTACTACTTCTTTTAACCCTACGCGCACCTTCAGTGGCGAGCCACCCTTGCGGATATGTTCGATATTGGAATCGAATATACTGCCGTCCAGGTTACGCCCTGTATATACCAGACTAGCCACCTGCCGCTTGCGCAGAAAAGGGCCATACCCTACCTTCTTTATAGTGTAATAAAGACCGGACGCCGTGCGCGATGGTTGGATATTGTTTTTCTGAAAATACTCGTTCAGCTTCCTGTCATCTGCAAGCGCAGTGGTGTCGGACTGTGCACTGACCATCCGAGACGCTAATAACAACAGCAAACACAACAGGTACCTCATCGCCTTATTTACCTTCCGTTGGTGCTTCCGCGTCCTGCACGTCTGTCACTTCCACATCAAACACGATCACCGAATTAGGTGGTATCACCTGTCCACCGCCCTGCTCGCCATATGCCAGGCCCGAAGGGATGTAAAACTTGCCCTTGCCACCCTTCTTCAGTAACTGCATGCCCTCATCGAAACCGGGAATAACAGCGCCTGTGCCGGCAGTAACTGTAAATGCCTGGCCAGCGTGATGAAATGCAGTATCAATATTAGAGTCGAATGCCTTACCATCGAGGAACGTGCCTGTATAGTTCATGCTTACAGACTGGCCTTTTTTAATACCTGCACCAGTACCCTCTTTTGTTACCAGGTAATACATGCCAGAGCTGGTCTTTACAGGCTTCAGGTTGTTTTTGGCAAAGTAGTCGCGCATCAGCTGGTCGTCTATCTTTACCTGCTGTGCCGCTTTATCCTTTTTCTCCTGCTCAGCTGTTGCTGCATCTTTTACCGACAACATTTTTATAGTGTACATGATATACTCGCCACGCTTCAGGTAAGGTGGTACCGGCTGCCCCTTCATCATGGCCATTACCGTATCTACAGACAGCGCCATTACAGCACTGTCGCCGGCAGACATAAGTCCCAGCACTGCAGACATATCTCCACGCTCCCGAGACTCCGGGAATGGCATCTGTATGGGCTTGCCCATATCCTTCAGCGAATTGGCAATAGTGGTGTCTTTGCTGCCGTTCAGCTTGCCTGCCTTTACGATCATATTCATCTCCAGCATATCGCCGGGCTTTGCATTAGTACCGGGCACATCTACAATGAACTTATACAGCACACCATTGACAAATTTATACCCTGCAGGCGTAATGGCGAGCTTGGTCGGAACAGGCTTTTTGGCGGTATGTGCAGCGGTGGCCGTCTTCTTCTGGGCCCATACAGGCAACGTTACCATACCTAATGCTGCTGCCAGCAATAAACGGTTTATAGTTATCATATTTTAGTTTTATTGTTGTTGATAAAATAAAAAAAGGCGCAGAAAAATATTCTGCGCCCCTGTATACAATAGATTACTTAGCTTCTTTCACGTCTGTAACTTCTATCTCGAAAATGAGGATAGAATTTGGCGGTATAGGGCCGCTGCCCTGTGCGCCATAGGCCAGAGAAGAAGGAATGTACAATACACCCTTACCACCCTTCTTGAATGCCTGAACACCCTCGTCCATACCAGGGATAACACCATGTGTACCTACCTTGATAGGCAGCGGATGTGTAACAGCACCTGTCTTAGGATCTACATTAGAATCGAATACCTTGCCATCCAGCAACTTGCCGGTGTACTTGATGTCGATCTCCTTACCTACGTTGATCACGTCGCCTGTACCTTCTTTCTCCATAGTGTAGTAAACGCCAGAGTTTGTTTTAGCAGGCTTCAGGTTGTTCTTTGCAAAGTATTCCTGCAGGGTCTTGTCGTCCATCTGGTTCTGGGCTGCAGCATGCTGCTGTGCTTCCTTATCGGCTGTTGCCTTATCCTTAACAGATACCATCTTGATCTCGTAAGAAGCAAATTCACCCGGCTTCATGTACGGAGGCAGTGGCTGGCCTTTCAGCATGGTCTTAAGGGTATCTACAGGGATGCGGATCACCACACTGTCGCCGGCAGACATCAGGGCGATAACAGAGGTCATATCACCATACTGGCGAGACTCAGGCATTTCCCTCTGGATAGATTTGCCCATCTCTTTAAGAGAGTTGCCCATCACGCTATCCTTACCGTCCATCTTACCAACCTTGAAAACGATGTTGAACTCAATAACGTCGCCTGGTTTGGCAGGAGTGCCCGGCTCATCCTTCACCATCATGTACTCAACGCCATTCACTTTTTTGAATTGAGGTTTTGGTTTGCAGCCTACTGCACCAAAGAATACTGCGCCTGTCAACGCTACTGTCAAGATCCTGTTTATCATCTTTTCTGTTTTACTGTGTTTTATTTTTTGTTTAGTTATTAGTATGGTCTTCCTCGTTCGCGGGGCGAATTTCGGACAAAATTTTCTTAAAATACGTTATTGTTTCCCTTAAAGATGCTTTTGATCTGCCGCCGGAAGCATTAAAATGCCCGCCGCCTTCAAAATACTGGCGTGCAAATGCACTTACATCAAAGCTGCCCTTGCTGCGGAAAGACAGCTTTACCTCGTCGTTACGCTCTGTAATAAGGGTGGCAAATTTGATACCTGCTATGCTCAACGGATAGTTCACCAGGCCCTCGGTATCACCACTCTGTGTGTCGTACATACCCATATCCTTACGAGACAATGCGATGAGGGCAGCGCCCTGATCGTGGAAAACCTCCATCTTCTCGGTGAGCACATAACCCAGGAACCGCATACGACCTTCGCTCCATGAATCGTAGATATGCTCGTGTATAGCGGCATGTTCCAGGCCCTTGTGCTTCAGATCGGCCACCATAGCGTGTACGCTTGCAGATGTGACCGGAAAGCGAAACGAACCCGTATCGGTAAGCACACCCGTATACAGGCACTCAGCTATTTGCGTATCTATAAGGGCATTATCGTTGCACAGGTTAATGAAGTCATACACCATTTCGCAGGTGCTGCTCTTCTCGGGAATGCTCATGCCATAGTCCCACACCGGTTTTGGCATCAGGTGATGGTCTATCATTATCTTAGGCTGCGTAGCTGCATTCAAAGCACCTTCTATGAACTTGGTGCGATTGAAGTCGTTAAAGTCAACGCAAAAAATAAGATCGGCCTCTGCCAATGCCTGCTGGCCGCGCTTAGGCTGGGCCTCCCAGTTCAGTAGCTGATCCACGCCGGGTATCCACATCAGGAATTCAGGCAGTTCGCAAGGGGAAACCGGAGTAACTGCGTGCCCCTTTTTTACCAGGTAATAGTACAAACCAAGCATGCTGCCTATTGCATCACCATCGGGTTTGTGATGGGTGGTAATGAATATTTTTTTGGGCGACTGCAGTAAAGGAAAAGCGTCTTGTATGGAGCGCATTAAAAAGTAAAAGTAAAAAGTGAAAAGTAAAAACATCCCCCCGGTACCGTTCCGTAAAATTTACATTTTTCACATGTCAAATATTTGCGGACTGCAAAAGTACGGGTAAAAGTAAAAAGTAAAAATTTAAAAGTAAAAAGAGCTGATAAGCAGCAGCAACACAAACAATGAGGCCTACCAGGATTACCTCAACAATATTTCAGCATTTTAACTTTTACTTTTTTATTTTTAAATACCTTTGCGCCACAAAAATAAATAGTAAAAATTTATGTCTAATCGTACGTTTACCATGATCAAGCCTGACGCAGTGAAGGCAGGCAATATCGGTAACATTTTACAAATGATAACAGACGGTGGTTTCAAGATCGTAGCTATGAAATATCTGCAGATCACTACCGAGCAGGCTAAGAAATTTTATGAAGTACACGCAGAGCGCCCATTCTACGGCGAACTGACCGAGTTCATGAGCAGCGGCCCTATAGTGGCAGCTATCCTGGAAAAAGAGAACGCAGTTGCTGATTTCCGTAAGCTGATAGGTGCTACCAACCCTGCCAATGCAGAAGAAGGCACTATCCGCAAGAAATACGCTAAGTCTATGGGCGAGAACGCAGTTCACGGATCGGACAGCGATGAGAACGCCGCTATAGAAGGCAGCTTCTACTTCAGCGGACTGGAGATGTTTTAATGGAACTGAATAATAATTAATGGCGGGAACAGCTATGTTTCCCGCCTTTTTTTTACATTTGCAATCAAAATAAAAACAATATACAATGGGCAGAGGAGATAAACGCACCAAAAAAGGTAAGATTTCTATAGGTAGCTTCGGCAAATCGCGCCGCGCCCGCGGAGTGAAAAAAGCAACTGCAACCGCAGCAAAAGGCTAATATAACCTGACAACATTTGAGCCGTACCTTGTACGGCTTTTTTTATGTTGACACATTAAATAATCACTCAATCATGTCTGTTTTTCATACCAAAGATATATCTGGCAGCAACTTCCTGGTGACAGGCGGAGCAGGCTTTATTGGCTCTCATATTGTAGAATACTTGCTGAACAATAGCGCAGGCAAGGTGCGCGTATTAGACAACCTGGCCACAGGCTCTATTAATAATGTGCACTTGTTCTCCGGTAACGACAGGTACGAGTTTATGGAGGGAGATATACGCGATGCCGCAACCTGCGAACAGGCTTGTGCAGGCATAGACTATGTAACACACCAGGCAGCACTGGGCTCCGTACCCCGATCTGTGAAGGACCCCATAACCAGCAACGATGTAAATGTGGGTGGATTTGTTAATATGATCACCGCTGCCAAAAATGCGGGTGTGAAGACGTTTGTGTACGCGTCATCATCATCGGTATACGGCGACGAGCCTAACCTGCCCAAAAGAGAAGACCGCACTGGCAACCTGTTATCGCCGTACGCTGTAACCAAGATGACCAATGAGCTGTATGCCAACGTATTCCATAAGTTATATGGTATGAACGTAGTAGGCCTGCGGTACTTTAATGTATTTGGCCCACGCCAGGACCCTAACGGACCTTATGCGGCGGTGATACCCTTGTTTGTTAGCGGCATACTGAAGAATACGCCTGTATACATAAATGGCGATGGTAAGCAAACACGTGACTTTACTTTTGTAGAAAATGCTGTTCAGGCGAACGTGCGCGGTATGCTTACAGATAATAAAGAAGCCTTCGGCAAAGCATATAACGTGGCGGTGGGCTTTAACTTCTCTGTGAACTTCCTGTATGAATCGATAAGAGATATGCTGGGCGTACAACATGAGGCTACCTACCGCGAGCCACGTGCAGGTGATATACACGACAGCCTGGCCAACATAGGCCGCGCGCAGGAACTACTGGGCTACCACCCTACCAAAGAATTCTTAGACGGACTGAAGATAACTGTGGATTTCTTTAAGCGGCAATAACAATAAAATAGCTATATCGCAAACGGCATCGGGAAAACCCGGTGCCGTTTTATTTACAGGCACCCCTAAAAATGACAAAACCCTGATGAGCCATCAAGGTTAAATTGCCATTGCATAAGGTGCCACAAAACGGTAAGCAAATAGGGGGGTTGCACTTTCATAGTAACAAGGCACGCGTCATAGTCGAGTACATTTCATCATAGCAATCTTAGTTAAAAGGGGCTGTCATGCAGAATTATAACTCTAAGTTACTTCAGCGAAAAAGGCATCTTTAAAAAAAATGATGAAATGCACGTATTACGTCCTGAAATGCACGATTTGGGCAATGAAATTTTTCAAAAAAACGTTAGATACTGGAAAGGAGTAACGTATTGTAGCATAAAAAACACCCCATAAGGGGTGCATATATGACTACCGAAAATGCGTAAATAACAAGCGTCAGTTAATTGACATCCCTGATAGAACCCGCGCCGGATATATCTTTCGTAATAGTTGGGTGGCCTTTATATTTGATCTTACCCGCCCCGCTGATGCTTACCGCGAGTGAGTGTATAGCGGTGATATCAGCCTTGGCCGCGCCGGAAATAGACACCGATACATCGGCAGCCTGCAATGGGAAAGAAGACACTTTACCAGCCCCACTTATCTCATAATCAACCTTTTGCACCGTTCCGCCCTTTACATCTACATCGGCTGCGCCAGATATTTCTGTTGAAAATTCGGTGGCGGAAATATTATCGGCTACCAGCTTACCGCTGCCTGAGATAGATGTATGGAATTTAGGCCCTGTAACGCTGCCATGTATCTCGGCATCGGATGCACCGCTGAAATCGAGATTGGCCAACGAAGGCAATACCAGTTCTATAGTAGTGCCATCATGCTTATCAATGGACCATGAATTATCCAGATCGGTATAAACACGCAGCTTATAGCCTTGTACTGAGGTTTTTATATGCTGCAGTATGTTGCCATATCCCATTAACTTCAATGAAGGCTGCGCGCCTGGCGTAACAGTAATGATGGTTTTTACAGATGCCTCTATATCCAGGTCGTCAACAGCAGTGATCGCTACCTGGTTGGTCACCTTTTCGCCTTTGCCACGGAGTTTCTTACCATGGCAGGAGGCAAGTAATACTATCGATGCCGTAAGTGCAACAGGAATGAATAACTTTTTCATGGGCAACATTTTATAATTGTTCGAAACAGGATAATTACTGCACGCTGCGGTTGGAGCGCCACCACAAGAAGCCTATAGTACCCATGATAGTAAGCGGCAGAAAGGCCAGGTAAATGATACCACCGTTAAGGCCCCGCGCACTCTTATCGTCGAGGCCGTTGGCTGTCTTGGTGCATATAGAGCAACCTTGCCCATGCATAGCAGGAACGGCGGCAAACAGCAAACAGACTACCAGCAACAACTTCTTCATACTACAAAATTATGCATTGTTATTTATAAATGCGGTACATAGTAAGGCGATATGAACCAATATACCAGTACGCCTGTAATGCTTACGTACAGCCACAGCGGCCAGGTATATTTTGCTAATTTACGATGCTTCTCATACTCACCGGTAAGTGAACGATATGCTGTGAATAACGCAAACGGCAAGATGATGGTAGCCAAAGGTATATGCGTAGCCAGGATAAAAATGTAGGTATAATACCTTGCGTCGTGCTCACCGCCATACTTTGTTTCGCCGGCCAGCAAGTGGTGGCCAACATATGAAAGCAGGAATAAAGAAGACAGCCCTATTGCCAGCAGCATGATGCGCTTGTGGGCCTCAAACTTCCTGTTCTTAGCCGTAATAAGCCCGGCTACTAACAGTATACTTACCGTAGAATTAATGATAGCGTTGAGTAACGCAAACAGATGCACATTGAAACCAAGGTTCAGTTCGAGCTTGTACCGGGAGGTAATGGCCACCAGGGCAAATACAGCCACCGAAGCGGACCAGATGATCCAGCTGGCTTTTTTATCGTCTTTAGCTAATGCAGGAGTAAGCATGTTTAAGTAATAATGCGCAAAATTAAACAATAAAGTAATAGGCGATCCTATTTCTTTTTCTTCTCTTTTTCCAGGGTAAGTAATACAATATCATCAGCACAACGGCGTACAGCAGTATCGCTGAGGCCACTGTAGTATCCGCGGATATGGCGATCCTTATCCAGCAGTACCAACTTATCGGTATGTATCATGTCATCTGCACCTCCATCACCGGGCCCGGTAGACAAGCCAAGCTCCTTACGCGCATAGTCGTAAATGGCCTTCTTATCGCCGGTAAGGAACCACCAATGATCAGGATTGGCACCCTGCCTGTCGGCATATGTACGCAATACCTGGAATGAATCGTGCTCGGGCATAACGGTAATAGATACGAACTGGACCCTGTCATCGAGCGAATTTTCTTTCTTAGGGTCTTTACGGAAGCCCATCTGCAGGTTGCGCATGCTTTTGGTAAGCGTAGGGCACGTGCTGGTGCACTCTGCAAAGAAGAACTCCAACACTACTATCTTATCCTTAAGACCAGCATTTAGCGACACCTTTTCGCCTACCTGGTTGGTCAGGGTCAGCTCGGCGGTAGTGTGATAAATAGTGTCGGGTCTGCCGCTTGAATTATCAACTCTTTCTACCAAGTAATGGCCGGGCATTTTTACCTTGCCCTTGGAAAGTCTGTCGACTATAAGGTATAAAGAAAGCGGTAGCAACAAGGCTACCGCTATACCAATAAGAAATTTTTTATTTGATGCTTTCTGTGCCATTACTTAGCCACCTGTTCTGTATGACCTCCGCGTGCAGGTGAATGCGAGTTGATATCCAACCAGAAATTACCATCGGCGAGGAATGCAATAATAAACCAAAAGAAGAGTACCAGTGGTATCAATACCGTTGTCATGAAGTTCTTTTTTTCATCGCCAAGGTGCATGAAGATAGCCACGATGTAACCAGCCTTGAACAGTGTAAGACCGAGGAAGATGAACGCCAGCAGCGCCTTAGGCATTGAATGGCTGAGCTTCATACCGATGAATACTTCTACCAGTGTAACGGCGAGCAATATCCAGAATACTTTCCAGATCTTCTTTATCTGCGTTTTACTTTCAGTAGACTCAACATCTGTATGATGAGCCATTACGCCTGAATACAGCTTAGACTGATCACCTTCGTATAAATGCTGTATGCTGTTATGATTATGATGTCCTGACATTGTGTTTTAAGTTTTTTGTTGTGAGCTGTAAAGAGGATTAGAGCAGGTAGAAGCAAGTGAATACGAATACCCAAACCAGATCTACAAAGTGCCAGTAAAGGCCGATCTTTTCAACCATTTCGTAGTGGCCGCGACGCTCATAAACACCATTAACAGTATTAACGAGCATCAGGATGTTGAACACAACACCGCTGGTTACGTGACCACCGTGGAAACCAGTGATAGTAAAGAAGTAGTTGAAGAAGTTGTGTGTAGACTGCATAGCTACCAAAGGATCTGTAGCGAACACATTAGCTACATGCGCATCGCCCATGTTGAAGAACTGCTGGTATTCCTTAACCGGAGTAGCAACATCTACGAACTGGCCCCAAAGACCGCCACACTCACCTGCGAGGTGCGTCCATTCCCATGCCTGGCAACCAAGGAACGCGATACCACCGATGATGGTCCACAGTAACCACTTAGCTACGCCTTTTTTATCGCCATAGTGACCGCAGTGAACTGCAAGCACCATGGTAACCGAACTCATGATGAGTATGAATGTCATCAAGCTCACGAAGAGCAGTGGCAGGTTCCGCCCTTCTGCAAACGGGAATGATTTAAACACAGTATTGGCATCGGGCCAAACAGCGCTGAAAAAACGCGTAGTACCGTAAGAGATAAGGAAAGCTCCGAAAGTAAGGGCATCTGACAACAGGAAGAACCACATCATCATTTTACCATAACTCACGTTAAACGGGGAGCGTCCTCCGCCCCATAAACTTTGCTCCTGTGCTGTAGTAGCTGTAGCTTGCGACATAAGTTTGTTTTAAATTATTCTTAGGTTGTTGTGAATTTGTGTGCGAAAATGCAAAGAATTTTATTGATTTACCAGAAAGAAGATAAATAAATATATCCATAATATATCTACGAAGTGCCAATAACCGCCAACTATCTCCAAACCTGTTGTGTTATAGACCTTTACACGTGTTCTGAAAGAGCGAAAAAAGGTGATGATCATGGCCACTATGCCGCCCGCAATATGTGCTATATGTAGCCCCGCGATGATGAACAAAAACGACTCTGACGGGTTACCGTTCACCTTAACCGGGAGATACTCATTGAGTACCTGGCCGTTGATGCGCATTTGCTGCGGCAGGTGATACAACTGGTAAAAACCATAATACTGGAGGCCACAGAAAGCGGCACCGAGCACTATTGTGAGCAACAACAGAGACCTGTAGCGGGCCATAGCCCTATCTTTAAACGCCTTTGTGGCGAGAAAAATAGTGATACTGCTGAGCAGGATGACCACCGTAGACACCCAAAAAATAGTGGGCAGATTGTAATAGCGCCAATTGTCTTGTGCTTTGCGCACCATGTAGCCGCTGGTAAGACCGGCAAACATCATGGCAATGCTGCCCATGGCGATCCACAAAGCAAATTTATGCGGATGTATCTTTCTGCGGTCTGCTGTATTCGGCTTTAATATACCTTCCATTATTAAAAATTTACTACTTAACTGATTACTTTATCGCAAATAAGGGCCAGGAGGGTAACAGGCAGATAAATAAAAGAGGCAAACATTACCTGGCGTGCAGACTTGTGATCATTCTTCCTGAAAAAGTTGATAGAGGCTGCAAAGTATAATGCGCCAGCCATCAGGCATACATACATACCCATATTGCCGGTGAGGTGCATAAAACGGGGCACTGTTGCCAGTGGTATGAGTACAATACTGTAGAACATGCACTGTAAGCCGGTAAACCTGCTTTCTTTCTCCCTTGTAGGCAGCATGCGGATGCCTGCCCTGTTATAATCGTCGAAAGCCACATAAGCAATAGCCCAGAAGTGCGGGAACTGCCAGAAGAACTGGAACAGGAACAACACCCAACCACCAAAACTGGAAATACCGGTAACGGCACCTGTTGCAGCAACCCAACCAATAAGCGGAGGCAACGCACCGGGGATAGCACCGATGAGCACTGCCACCGGGTGCACCTTTTTCATTGGGGTATAAGCAAACGCATATAGCAAAAGGGAGAAAAAGCTGAGCATGCCCGCCTGCATATTGAAATAGTAGGCCAGCAATGCGGCGCCGCCAAGACCTGTGATTAGGGCGAATATCCAAGCCTCAACCGACTCCATACGGCCGTCGGGCATAGGCCGTGACTTGGTGCGGTTCATCAGTTTATCGCTTTCTCGCTCCAGTATCTGGTTGATGGTATTGGCCCCGCCAGTGACCATCATACCCCCAATAAAAAGAGTGATGATCTGGCGCCAGATGTCCATATCGCCCCAGGCGAACCGTATGCCGGGTGCCATAAGGTACCCGATAACGCTGCTGAATACCACCATACCGCTGAGATTTGGCTTCAGCAGCTGATTGTAGTCTTTAACGCGCCCCATGGCCGTTATATGCCATTTACCCTTGATGGACTGTTCCTGCAGCATCGGTGTTAATAAAAAAATAAATTACGGGTGCAAAGGTATTACATTTTGCTATTGCGAACGGCCGGAAATACTAAATGCTGCTACTATTTATTAACAGGTATTGCATAGCGCGAGACCACGCGCGAAATCTGTGGTGGTGCACGCATATTATCCCTACAAAAATGGGAACATCCTTGCTATCATCCGTCGCCAACAAGCCGAACAAATATAAATATAGTCAATACAATAAACAGCAAATTAATGTGCATCAACGATTTATTAACTCAAATGTTGATATTTTTTAATACAAATTAAGGAGGGTACTTTTAGGATATAAACCACTAAAAGGTACTACCATGAAACGACCACTCACCTTATCAGTTTTATTTCTGCTAGCGATATGCTATTCGCTGACAGTGCATTCCCAGAGTATTATTCCGGCATCCGGTTGCGG
Source organism: Chitinophagaceae bacterium (assembly GCA_947455215.1). Lineage (GTDB taxonomy): Bacteria > Bacteroidota > Bacteroidia > Chitinophagales > Chitinophagaceae > Flavipsychrobacter. Next base: position 32,877 of record CANGNA010000016.1, on the reverse strand, counting down.
AAATGTTATTGCGACATCGGCCACCGCCAATCATCTGAGTAGTAGTTATTGCGCAGAATATTCTACATCGGGCAATACTGCTATATATGGCGTAGCCTGGGATGATGCTACCGGCAATGTCCATTTCACAACAGGCGATGGATCGATAAACCTACCAACTACTGACATAGCCGCACCTGCGGGATACGCTTTTGTTTCCAACCCATGCATTATGATTGGCACGCCAGGAGGATACGGCGCTTTTCTATGGGTATCGGTAGTGTACCTGGCCACAACACCAGCGGGAACAAGCGACCTGTTTATGGACGTTTACCCTGCCAGGAACTCGTTTTCGGGTGGGCTTTCGTACACGACCGATATCGGCGCACCAACGACGGGGGTGCAACTGACGACAACAGGCAATGTATCGGCCACAGCGCAACCCAGAGGAGATATCATTAATGAAATAAGAGTACCAGGGCTGCCAGATAAGATAAGCAGCGACTGGTTTACACTAACCTGGCTGGAAAATGGTGTTGTGCATGCCATGGCCGACAATTTCAGGGACATATACAGCCAGGCCACAACGCACATGAGCACAGCCCGATATGCAACTGTAACAGCGCTAACAGAACTGGCATACCCAGACATAGCAGGCATACAGCGCGACAACAGCGGAGAAACAGACAGGATGGGGCTGCTTACGTATATGGACTTTAGCTACCACATTTACTATGTGGAGTGGAATATTGGCACAGGGGCGCTTTCGACCCCGGACATTATAGCCAGCAACGGCAAAGAGCCGAGAATAGATGCCGCCGACCTATATCCCATGAACAGCACCACAGCAACAATACCCAGATATAATATAGCGTACAGGGATGCTAATGCTGCCATATACCAGTTTAATGATAAAACAGGTGTACCGAACCTGCTGATATCGCAAACTACTTATCCGTATTATTATGTAACAGCGCCTATGAGCGTACTGGGCCCGGGCAACTCTTACACGACCGTTTACAGGGCCACCAATGTAAATGATATATACGCACAGCAGATAAGCAATGTGACAGGGACGGCTATGTCGCCGGACTACCATACCGTGAACTGCGACCTTTCCGAGAACATCATAGATCCTTCGGCATCGCAACTGGACAATGTGCCTACCCTGCCGCCGAGCATTTTTGTTTGCGGTTATGATAATATCAGCAAAAATATATGGTATAAAACCACCGGCGACCCGCTGGATTTCCGTGGTTTTGCTTTGGGGATAACGCCGGTAGCGAAAGAAGATCAGCCGAATTGGCAGCTGTCGCCCAACCCTGCAAAAGGAAGTATACTATTATCTACAGACGCCTATACTGCGGGAGCAGCTTACACCATTTTAGATGCTACAGGCCGTATTGCAGCCACAGGGCAGCTTGCCCTGACCGACAATGTAGTAGATATAAGCCAGCTAAGTGCGGGAGTGTACATGATGCGCATATGGGGTGAACACACCCCGGGGCAGGTGCTGAAGTTGATAAAGGAATAGGCTATGTTTGCGCAATAATGACGAAACGTTATATGACAAAATTTTTATGCCTGATTGCAAGTATCTTATTTGTCGTAGGCGCTGATGCCCAGCTACAAACAATTAAAGAAGCCGATATCAGATATAAATTGCCCAACGACAAATGGCACTTAACAAGTAGTAGCACAGATAACTTTCCGCATGTGTACACCTATAAAAGGACAGCGCTGACGGATAGTAGTGGGAGGGAAGTGATACCCAATATTGCATTCATCATTGAAAATGTGCCCGATACTGCTGATATAGTGGATTATTCGGGGTATAAACGGGAAAAACTGAGTTTTGAGGCTATTGATGTATTTTCTTATCTGTCTGAACCGAAATTGCTGAAACACCAGTATGCGATAGGATTTAAAGGCACATACACCGATAGTAAGAAGCTGAAACATACTATCTATTACGTTATTTACATACATAAAGGCAAGGCGGTGCAGGTGGTGTGCGATGTGACCAGTGAGCTGTTTCCTAAATGTAAAGGCGAATTTGATGCGCTGATAAGGTCGGTAGAGAATATGAGTACCTATGAATATGATGGGTCGTTGCATCAGGAGACGATACGGTTTAAGTGAGGGTATCTTTCGCTCTTACAGAGTTTGTTCCATTTTTTTAATCTTTACCCTGGACTACATCCCGGGCTATTGTCTGTTGCTCTTTCAGAGCAATAGGGGTTTACGCAGAATTAATGTTGACTTCGGCCATCGGGAGATGGCCTGCACCTAAGGACGAAATTGCAAATTTCGCCCAACTATTGAAGTGTAAGAATAGTTTCGAAACTTATTCCGGTTACCGTCCTATCACCCCCGACATTCGACAACGCGCTACGCTTGGTCGAATATCGTCCCCTCTTTGGCAAGAGGGGAGTTGCCCACCTGCTTTCCGTCCGACTATTTTTGGAGGCTATCGAGCGATGAATACCGGGACGGTTATGCGGTGTCTTACGGAGTTGATGGTTTCGCCGAATAGCCAGTCTTTGGTGGTTTTGTGGCCGTGGCTGCCGATAACCAGGAGGTCGCATTGCTGCTCGTTAACGATGCGGGCGATCTCCCCTACCCTGTTTTTGAAGCCCAATATACCCTCGGCGGCAAGCCCACGGGCAGCCAACTGCGCCACATAATTGTCTAATGTCTGGCGGTCTTGCAGGGTCTCGGAGTCGTCGGCAGTATTGCCTACTACGGTGGCCGATACGCTCTCTACCACATGCACCAGAACGAACGATGTATCGGGACGGGCCAGTTTTAGCGCATACTGAATGACCAGCATATCTCGCTCTGTAAAATCCAACGCCAGGGCGATCTTATGGAAAGGCTCCGGCACAACACCGGCAAAGAGGTCGGCAGGGGTGGCATGGTGTATGTTCTTTGCAGCTTCCTTACGCTTCAGTATAAAAGGATATATAATAGTAATGACCAGGACCCCGGCAATAAATACTATCACAGTTATAATAAGGGCCTGCAACCATATACTACTGGTCATAGACAGCCACTGGGCAACGCTTTCGGTTACCAGCTTAATGTTGAGCGACAATATAATAATGGCGATGACCCATGAAACAACCTTGGTGGCGGTGCCGATGGCAAACTTGCCCATTTTGGCCTTATCGCTGACAAAATGGATGAGGGGGATGACCGCAAAGGCCAGCTGCATGCTTAACAATACCTGGCTGAATACCAGCAGATCATTCAGCTTGCTATCGCCGGCGATGAGTATGGTAAGCACTGCGGGCACTATTGCCAGCAGGCGGGTTATGAGCCTGCGCGCAACGGGGTTGAGCCGGAGGTGCAGATAACCTTCCATTATGATCTGTCCGGCAAGAGTGCCAGTGACCGTAGAGCTTTGACCGGCCGCTACCAGAGCTACTGCAAACAGAATGGCCGCCCACTTGCTGCCCAGCAGTGGTGCCAGCAATTTGTGTGCATCCTGTATGGTAGCCACATCGTGATTGCCAGTATTGAAGAATACCGTACCGGCAAGGATGAGTATGGCGGCATTGACCAGGAATGCGATATTGAGCGCAATGCTGCTATCCATAATATTAAAACGAATAGCCTTGCGTACCGACACCTCGTCTGTACCGATCTTACGGGTTTGCACCAATGCAGAATGGAGGTACAAATTATGAGGCATTACCGTGGCACCTATGATGCCTATGGCAATATACAAGGCCGCACTGTTTTGTATATGTGGCACAAAACCATGCGCCACCTGGGCAAAAGACGGCCTGGCAAAAAGTATCTCTGATAAAAAGCAGATACCGATAATGCTGATGAGTGCGATGATAAAAGCTTCCATTTTGCGCATACCCAGCTTTTGCAGGTAGAGGAGCAGGAAGGTATCGAGCAGAGTAAGGATGACGCCGGCCATCAGGGACATACCAAATAACAGGTTGAGCCCTATGGCCATACCCAGCACCTCAGCGAGATCGCAGGCGGCAATAGCAATTTCGGCCAGGGCATATAACACATAATTGACGAACGGCGGATACAGATCGCGACTGCACTGGGCCAGGTCTCGCCCCTGAACAATACCCAGCCGGGCACTGAGTGATTGCAATACCAGGGCCATAATATTGCTCATGAGCAGCACCCAGATGAGGCCGTAACCAAACTGGCTGCCCCCTGCAATATCAGTAGCCCAGTTGCCCGGATCCATATAACCTACACTGACCAGGTATGCCGGGCCGAAAAAGGCAAACACCTTTTTCCATTTGCCGCGTGCCACTGCCGGGTCTATGGAGGCATGTACGTCGTGCAGCGATCTGTCGTGATTTTCTGTGGTCATTATATTGTAGCCGACAAAATTACACTATAAAATTAGGCGAACCAAATTTCATAAATTGGACAAGGCGTAAATAACAGAGGAGAATACCATCCGCAAACGAAACATGATCAAAAAAAACGGGCAGATAGAAAAGGTTTTTTACATTTGCGACTCATAGAAATAAAATAATACAGATGACTGTAGACAAGATAAAGTTTGGAACGGACGGCTGGCGAGCGATAATAGCCCAGGATTTTACGGTATTTAATGTTGCCCGTGTAACCAAGGGCCTGGCTGACTGGTTGCTGAAAGATAACCAGCAACCAAAAGTGGTTGTAGGCCACGATTGCCGCTTTGGCGGACCACTGTTCACCGAAACAGTAGCTAAGGTACTTTGCGCTAATGGTGTAAAGGTAGCATTGGCTAAGGGCTTCATAAGCACCCCGATGATATCGCTGGGTGTACTGAAGATGAGTGCACAGCAGGGTGTTGTGATCACCGCATCGCACAACCCGCCAACATACAACGGATTTAAACTGAAAGGCCCGCACGGTGGCCCTGCCAGCCCTAAGCACATTGCTGCGGTTGAAGCCATGATACCTGAGGATGTAACTATCCCATCAGAATCGTTGGAATACTACGAACAGCAGGGCATGCTGGAATACATCAACCTGGAGGACATGTATGTGGACTACCTGAAAACCAAGTTTGATTTTGACGCGCTGAACAAATCTCCGTTCAAGCTGGCATACGATGCAATGTATGGCGCAGGCCAGAACGTAGTGCGCAGGCTGCTACCTAATGCTGTACTGTTCCATTGCGAGTATAACCCGGGCTTTGGGGGCACTGCACCGGAGCCGCTGGATAAAAACCTGCAGGAAATGGCCAAGGCTATAGCCAGCACTCCTGAATTGAAAGTAGGCCTGGCAACTGACGGCGATGCCGACCGCATAGGCCTGTTTGACGAAGACGGCAAGTTTGTGGATGCACACCATATACTGCTGCTGCTGATACACTACCTGTTCAAGTATAAGCATATGACCGGCAAGGTGGCCATAGCCTTCTCTGCAACAGACCGAGTGAAGCGTATGGCTGAAATGTATGGCCTGCCAGTGGAAGTAACACCGATAGGCTTTAAATACATTAGTGAGATAATGGTGAACGAAGACGTGCTGGTGGGTGGCGAAGAAAGCGGCGGCATAGCTGTGAAAGGCCACATACCGGAGCGTGATGGTATTTATGACGGTCTTGTATTGTACGAATTTATGACACAGTCTGGTAAGACACTGAAAGAACTGTGCGAAGAAGTATACTCTGTGGTAGGTCGCTTTGTATATGAGCGCGCAGACATGCACATAGAAAACAGCAAGAAAGAAGCGATAATAGCCAAGGCGCAGGCCAATGGTTACAAGCAATTCGGCAAGTATACCTTTAACCGCATAGAGACCATAGATGGTGTGAAGTATCACCTGGACAATGGCGGCTGGATGATGCTGCGTGCATCGGGCACCGAGCCGCTGCTGCGCATATATGCAGAAGGCAACAGCAAAGAAGAGACCCTGGATATACTGGAGGATGTAAAGAAAGAGATCCTGTAGCGAAATAACCGGAAATTAATAGTAAGCCTCCCCAGCATATGGGGAGGCTTTTAAATGATATTGAGGAGCAACAACTTAGCCCGGATCCTGCCCCACAATATTGGAGTTACTGAATTAAATGATTATACTTGTCTCCATATTTTAACCCTCTCGTTTTTTTCTGATATGAAGAAAAATGCTCAAACCCGGCCAACCCAGCCAGAAAAGAAAACCACCGCCAACGATGTAGCACCGGCAACACCGCAGGCAACTGCTGTACCTGCACCGGAAGGAAAAAAGCTGTTTGATGAAGACCTGCTAAAGAAGATATTCTTCGGATCGCTGATAGCCATGCTGGTGATAACGCTGGTATGCGGCTTTAATGTAGGCTTCAACAGTGATGAAATAGAACTGAACAATTATGGCAAGGCCAACCTTGCCTACTATATGAGCGCGGGCAAAGACACCACGCTAAATACCGATTACTACAAGTTACTAAAGTACTACGGCAATGCCTACGAAATGCTGGCAGCCGGCACCAATAAGATACTGCATACCGACAAAGGCCCTAATGAGTTTAACGTGCGCCACTCTATAAGCCAGATCATGGCTATTGTTGGCTTACTGTTCACCGGGCTTATAGCAAGAAAATTCAGTAAAAGCTGGAGCACGAGCATATTTGCCGTATGGCTGCTCTACCTTACCCCACCCTTTATGGGGCACTTCCTGTTCAACACCAGGGACATACCTTTTTATGCGGGATATGTGACCACGCTTTACTTCATCATTTGTTTTCTTGAAGAACTGCCTACACCGACCTGGAAGACATCTGCCTGGCTAATGCTGGCAGCGGCCTTTACCACTAATATAAGGATAGGCGGGGTGCTGCTTTATTTTTACCTGGGCCTGTTTGGGCTGGTGTGGCTGATGAGCAATAAAGAGCTGATGGCAGCATCGCTAAAAAATGCCAAAGACATTGCCCTGAAGCTATTGGTGGTGATACCGGGAGGGCTGATACTGGTGATACTTACCTGGCCTACCATGCTGAAGAAACCATCGGCCATGCTGGATGCGCTGGGTATAGCCAACAAGTTCCCGCTGAAGGTGAATATCAATTTTGAAGGTAGCGCGATAGACTCCCTGCACTTGCCGCTACACTACATACCTAAGTATATGCTGGTAACGGTGCCGCTGTTTGTACTGGCGTGCATAGTGGCAGGTATTGTGCTGTTCTTCACTAATATCAAACGTAGCAACCCGCGACTGGGTGCACTATTGTTGTTCTCTATCTTCTTTCCGGTTGTGTATGCAGTGTATGCGGGTACGCCGCTTTATTCCAGCTGGCGACACTTCCTGTTTGTATTCCCGGGGCTTTGCGTATTTGGTGCAATGGCGCTGGACAGGCTATTCTCTGCATCATCCAAACTGCCTGTACAACTGGCTATGGGTGCTGTTTGTATAGCAGCAATGGTAAGGCCTGTAGCATTTTGCATGCGGAACAATCCATTTGAATATTGTTATTTTAATGAGCTGGCCGGCGACTTTAAAACTGCCTACCTGAATTACGACAATGACTATTGGGAAATATCGGTAAAACAAGGCGTAGACTGGCTGATAGAAAATGAAAAGCTGGCAGAGAAGAAAGACACTACGGTTATCGCTTCCAATGCGTCGGTATTCATTGACTACTATGTGAAACACAATTACCCGAAAGTAAAAATAAAGACAGTACAATCGGGCTATACGATGCGCAATTCCAACTTCTGGACATACGGCGTGTTCAACTCGCTGTTCCTGAAGCCGGAATACCTGGAGAACTATTTTCCACCGCCGCATATACATGCTATAGACATAGACCATATACCGGTAACGACCATCCTGAAAGATACCGTGCGCCTGGACTGGAAAGCTAACGTGGCGCTACGTAATGCACAACATGTTGTTGCCGATTCATTGTACAAGGAATACATCAGGACAACAAAAGACGACAATGTGGGCCTATACGCTTATATGGCTGTATCGAAAGGATCGCTGAATATGAATGACGACGCGGTAAAACTGGCTACAAAGGCCCTGGAGTACCACCTGTCGCCATTGATAGATTACAATGCGTACTGTGCACTGGGCATAGCATATGCCAACAAAAAGCAATGGCAATTGAGTATAGAAAGCCTTAAAAAAGCCCAGATGGTAATGCCTAAAGAAATGGCCGCACCGGATATAATGCGGCAGGTAATAGCTGCCAAGAGAATGTCGGGCCAATAGAAACGAAAAACAATAACTGTATTGCAATTACCACAAGCGCTAATAAGCGAGATAAAAGGTGTAACGGGATTTGACGAAGCGGCGTTTGTAGCGGCACATGACACGGCAGCACCAACATCGATACGTAAGCACCCGATAAAGGGAAGTGCCTGCACTCTGACCGGAGCAGCAATACCTTGGTGTACCGGCGGGCTGTACCTGCCTGAGCGGCCGATCTTTACGCTGGACCCGGCGTTTCATGCCGGTGCCTATTACGTACAGGAGGCTTCGTCTATGTTCTTGGAGCAGGTATGCAAAACTGCTCTGCTAACAGACCACCCGATTAAGGTGCTGGACCTTTGCGCAGCACCGGGAGGCAAGACAACATTGCTGGCATCGATCTTACCTAAAGACAGCCTGCTGATATCGAACGAGGTGATCAGGAGCCGGGCATCGATACTGCATGAGAATGCTACACGCTGGGGGTACATGAATAACTGGGTAACCAGCAATGACCCTCGTGACTTTTCTAAGTTGACCGGCTACTTTGACGCGGTAGTTATAGATGCGCCTTGCAGCGGATCGGGGCTGTTCCGTAAAGACCCTGATGCCCTAAAGGAATGGAGCGAGGGCAATGTGCAGCTATGCAGTGGCCGACAGCAACGCATTATTGCAGACATATGGCCGGCCCTGAAGCAGGACGGCGTAATGATATATGCCACGTGTTCGTTCTCTCCGGCAGAAGACGAAGATATACTGGACCATATAGTGGCCACATACGAAGCCGATAGTGTGCGCATACCGCTGGACAACAGCTGGGGCATAGTAGAGACAATATCGGCAAGTGGCATGTATGGATATAGGTTCTTCCCCGATAAAGTGACGGGGGAAGGCTTTTTTATAGCTGCTATACGAAAAAAGGATGCCAGTACCACACTAAAATCTGCCAAGGGCAGGATACAAAACCTGGGCAAGATGAAAGACCAGGCAGCCCACCTGCTGGCCACAACCGAGACGCAACTGATCATGACCACGAAGGACCAGTATCATGCCATCAACAGCCTGCACGAACCCGACTGGTTGCTGTTGAGCCAGGCACTATACTTCCGAAAGGCCGGCACCGAGCTGGGCCAGCCTACGGCAAAAGAGTGGATACCTGCCCACGACGTAGCCCTGAGCATTGACGCCGCGAGCAGCCTGCCATCGGCAGAGGTGAGCAAAGAAGATGCACTGAAATTTCTGAAACGGGAGGATATTGATACGACAAACCTGCCGCGGGGCTGGAACATCATCAAATATAATAACCTGGGGCTGGGCTGGATGAAAGTGCTGCAAAACAGGGCAAACAACCACCTGCCCAAGCACTGGCGTATAAGAATGGACATCAACAATGCTGACGAACTGTAAATCAGGCATCGTTTTTGTAGTTTAACATGTAAATTTGCATTTCATATGCTGAAATATCTATTACTTACGGTTTTATGCATTACCGGCCTGCAGGCAATGGCCCAGGGACAGGATAGCCTGATGGCTATGCGCAAAGGATCTGGCTTTGCCATGATGTATAAGCTAAAGAAGGGTGAGACCGTGCCCATGATAGCCAACAGGTTTCATACTACGCAAGAGAAGATAGAAAGCGCGAGCCAGGTAGACGGACGTAAGAAACTACCCGCAGGCACCACACTGTATGTGCCGCTGGGCTCAGATAACTATACAGCTTCGCGCGAAGCTGCCGGGATCAGTCACCAGGAGGCCGTTTACTTCAGGCTAGGAGAAAGGGATAATCTGGCCTTGATAGCTATGTTTGCCGGAGTAAAGAAACAGGACATTGTTCTATGGAATAGCCTGAAAGGCAACAACCTGAAAGAAGGCGATGTGGTATTCATAGGCTGGCTGAAAGTAGTACCCAGGGACAGCGTGAACCTGAGTGAAGGCCTGGCCTATCCGTCGACCTCGGGCAGGCGTGTTGCAGATACATCGAGACACGCATATGGCGAACTGGATAGCCTGTATAATGTGCAAACCAGGAACGGAGAGAGCACTATATCAGAAAAAGGTACCGCTGCCTTCTTCGAGAAACAAGGCAGTAATAAGGTGTTCTATGCTTTCCATAATACTACACCACGTGGCGCTGTTATCAAGGTAACCAACCCGGGATCGGGCAAGACCATATACGTAAAAGTATTGTCTACCATACCAGACACCAAGGAGTTTGCCAACTGTGTTATTGGCATCAGCAATGCTGCCAAGGAAGCGCTCGGCGTAACCGATTCCAGGGCATGGGTGGAGCTGACCTATTCTCCAAACTAAACAAAAGGGAGATACCCGTTAATGAAGATCCTTATTATCCGCTTTTCTTCTATTGGAGATATCGTGTTGACGACGCCAGTAGTGCGTTGCATCAAGCAACAGCGCCCGGAGGTGGAGGTGCACTATCTGACCAAGATGTCGTTCCTGTCGCTTTTGAGCGCCAACCCGTTTATAGACAAAATACACGTGCTGCAAGACGACCTGGCACCGGTAGTAGAAGAACTGAAAAGAGAGGACTTTGACTTTGTAATAGACCTGCACAATAACCTGCGCACAGCACGGGTGAAAAAAGCACTGGACAGGCCATCGGGATCGTTCCCTAAACTGAACATAAAGAAGTGGTTGCTGACCAACCTGAAGGTAGACCTGATGCCCGATAAGAGCATTGTGGAACGCTATTTTGAGCCGGCAAGTGAAATAAAAGTACACAATGATGGTAAGGGGCTGGACCACTTTACCCCCGACAATGCCAAACTTGGCAACAACGATATACCGATGAGCCATTGGAGTGGCTTTATAGGTTGCGTGATAGGTGGCTCTTACAACACCAAGAAACTGCCAGTGGCCCAGTGGAAGAAGTTCTGCGATATAGTACCCTACCCTATAGTACTACTGGGCGGCCCCGAAGACAGGGAAGAAGGCAACCAGATTGCTGAGCAAGACCCGGTAAAGATCTATAACTCGTGCGGCAAATTCAACCTGAATGAATCGGCTGAGCTGGTGAAGCACGCTATGGTGATCGTGAGCAACGACACCGGCCTGATGCACATAGCGGCTGCCTACCAAAAACCAATAGTATCGCTGTGGGGCAATACATCGCCTGAGATGGGTATGTTCCCTTATTATGGTTTTAATAACCTGAAAGAGCGCGTGGCACCACAAAGTGTGATCATTGAAAATAAAAATCTGCGCTGCCATCCGTGCAGCAAAATAGGCTACAATAAATGTCCGAAGGGGCATTTTAAATGTATGAACGACCTGGACATGAATTACATGAGCGAGCAGGTGGTAAAGCTGTGGCAGCAGGAAATAGCGCGCCAGAAAGCGCAATAGGCATAACACTGTTTATCGCAAGCGGGACGCTTGCACCGAGCAAGGACGAAGCGAGACGCTTCGACGAGGTTGCTTATCTTATGAAACTTATCACTTGCCCAACACTTCGCGCATGTAGCTATCCACGTTACCGAAAAGGAATTCAGGATATTCATTGCTGAACTTGGCCTTTACGAAACCGGCCAGTAAAGGACGTGCAGCAGGCTGAGCCAGTTGTGCAGTGCTCATCGGAATGAGATCGTATTCTGCATTCGGGAAGTAGCTCAACACACGCAATGCCAATTCTACCCTATTGAGGTAATCAGTGCCGCCAATGTGATAGAGACCTTCCTTTTTATCGCGCAGCAATACGAACATGGCACGGGCTATATCCCATGCATTAGCAGGAGATGCGTACTGATCGTAAGGGAGTTTTAATGTGAGCTTCTGGCCATTCTTTGCCTGGTCTATGATACGTGCGATAAAATTCTTTCCGCGCACTTCATTGCCATATACGTTGGTAACACGCAGCACCAATGCGCCGGTTATTTCGCTCAGTACTTTCTGCTCGCCTTCCAGCTTATGACGGGCATAAACACTTAATGGGTTAACAGGGGCATCTTCGCGATACGGGCCGTTATGGCCATCGAATACATAATCGGTAGAAATGTACACCATGCGGGCATTGCATTTCTTAGCCAGGGCGATGAGGTTAAGTGTGCTCTGTACGGTTTTATCGTAGCTTTCCTGCACATTGGCCTCGCAATAATCTACGTGCGTTAATGCACCACAATGCACGATCACATCGGGCTGGAAGGCTACCACATTGAAGTTCTTCGGGTCGTCCGGGTTCAGGGTATCGTAATAAACAGTACCATCTACAGGATAAGAAAAGTAGGAGCCTACTGCTTCCCAACCCTGTTCTGTGAAATGTTTCAGGCAGTTGCCGCCTACCAATCCTGATGCGCCGGAGATGAATACTTTCATGCGGTAAAAATAGGTTAATTGATTAAGAAGTTAAAAGGGTAAAGGGTTAAAACGTTACATCATTATCCCTCAATTACTGTAATCAATAATAATATTATTGGTCACCACCTTATGTCCTGCACCGTTCTGTAATCGTATATTCTCTAAGAACATGCGGCCTTTCTTGAATTCGGAGCTTTTTACATGGTCTATGATGCGCGGATCGAGCTTAGGCCCGGCTATTACAAATGGCCCCCAATATTGCTTATCCTCTGATAGCATAGAGCATTTGTATTCCATTACTTTCCAACCCGGTGAATCGACTACTATGGCGGGGTTGGCCAATATCTCGGCTGCGGATATCTGAGGGCGTACTACACGGCCGTCTTCGTAATGATTGCCCTGTATAACACCCAGCTTTACGTGGGGCACGCTGGTGATGTTTTGCTGCGCATAGGTTGTTGCGGCAAGTGTTAATGCTATGGTTGTTAGTAGTGCTTTCATAGGCTGTAGTTCCTGCTTTATATATACTGTTATACTTTTGCCCGTGTCCGTGTCGCCCTTCGACAGGCTCAGGGTGACACTCGGAAGCAGGCTTTCAATGACCATTTTCTTATACCTTAATCCATGTATTGCCCTGTATAGCTTTCTTTTACCTTTTTCAATCCTTCGGGGGCACCCTCGTACAGTAGGTAGCCGCCGCCTTTACCACCTTCAGGGCCAAGGTCTATGACCCAATCGGCACTGCGGATAACGTCTGTGTTGTGCTCTATCACAATAATGGAATGTCCTTGTTCTATCAATGCATCGAAGGAGCCAAGCAGTTTTTTGATATCGTGCATGTGCAAGCCAGTTGTAGGCTCATCGAAGATGAACAACACTTTGCCTGCCATCTTACCCTTACCCAGGAACGATGCCAGTTTTACACGTTGGGCCTCGCCACCACTCAGTGTGTCGCTGCTTTGTCCCAGTTTTACATAGCCCAGGCCTACATCGCTCAGAGGCTGCAACGCGGCTGCTATCTTCTTATCCTCGGCAAAAAATGCTATCGATTCATCCACACTCATTTCCAGCACCTGGTATACGTTCTTGCCCCTGTACGTTACTTCCAGTACTTCGTCTTTAAAACGCTTGCCTTTGCATTGCTCGCACAACAGGTGTACATCGGCCAGGAACTGCATCTCTACGATCACTTCACCCTCGCCCTTGCAGGTATCACAACGACCGCCATCGGTATTGAAAGAGAAGTGCTTTTCGGCGAAGCCACGCATCTTAGACAGTGGCTGTTTGGTGAACAGCTTACGTACCTCGTCCCAGGCCTTGACATAAGTTACCGGGTTACTGCGGCTCGACTTACCTATAGGGTTCTGATCCACCATTTCAACATGGCTGATGCTGTCCAGGTCGCCACCCAGTTTGCGGAAGCTGCCGGGGCGATCTCCGCCCTCACCGTAGTGCTTCATCAGTGCGGGGTATAAGGTTTGCTTTACAAGCGTTGTTTTACCACTACCGCTTACACCCGTTACCACGCACATCACATTCAGGGGGAAGTCGACACTTACGTCCTTCAGGTTATTCTGCCGGCAGCCCTCAATGGTGATATGGCCTTTGGGCTTGCGCTTTATTTTAGGCGGAGTTATCTGTAATATGCCCCCCAGGTATTTACCGGTAAGACTGGCCTCGTTTTCTATCAATTCTGTATAATGCCCTGTTGCTACTACTTCGCCACCCAGGTGGCTGGCTAGCGGCCCCATGTCTATGATGTGATCTGCTTCGCGCATCATCATATCATCATGCTCTACCACTACTACAGTATTACCCAAGTCGCGCAGGTTCTTCAATACGTTGATCAGTCGTGCAGTATCGCGGTTATGCAGGCCGATGCTCGGCTCATCCAGTATATAAAGAGAATCGGTAAGATTACTGCCCAAGAACTTGGTGAGCTGTATGCGCTGGCTTTCACCACCTGACAATGTATTGGCCAAGCGGTTCAGATTCAGATAACCAAGACCTACGTCCAGCAGCGTTTTCATACGCTGGGTTATCTCTAACATGATGCGCTTAGCAATACCTTGTTCGTGAGGTGTAAGCTTAAGGTCTGTCAGCCACTGGTACAGCTCATCGCTTGGCTTGAACATCAGGTCGGCAATGGTAGCGCCATGCACCTTTACATACAGCGCTTCTTTACGCAGCCTGCTGCCACGGCATGCAGGGCACACAGTACGACCGCGATAGCGAGCCTGCATAACCCTGTACTGCACCTTGTACAGATTCTGCTCTACCATAGTAAAGAAATCGCGGATACCATTCACCCGGTTATTACCTTCCCACAGCAGCTGCAATTCCTGGTCATCCAGATCGGCAATAGCCTTATGAATAGGGAAACCTATTTTACCCGCCTGGCGGATGAAGTCATCCTTCCACTCGCCCATCTTCTCGCCACGCCACGGGGCTACAGCGCTTTCAAACACGCTCAGCTGCTTATCGGGGATCACCAATTCTTCATCTATACCTAATACCTGCCCAAACCCCTCGCAGGTAGGGCACGCACCATATGGATTGTTGAACGAGAACATATTAGGCGTTGGCTCATCGAAGAGCATCCCATCGGCCTCGAACCTATTGTTGAATGTATGAATGTCCTTGCCGTCTACCTCCACCAGACACTCACCTTCACTTTCGTAAAAGGCCGTTTGTATACTGTCAGCCAGGCGATGCAGATCATCTTCATCAAACTGTTCTTTGACCACTATGCGATCTATCAGCAGGTTGCCCTTTGCATTGCCGATACTTACCTTACCTTCCAGCACATCTTCTATTCGGATAGGCTTTTCGTCGAGCACAGGCACGTAAATGCGGCTGAAGCCCTTTTGCATCAGTATGTTCAGCTCTTCCTCTACACTACGCTGGTAGCGGGTAACCAATGGCACTATAAATTGCACCTTAGCGCCCTTGGGCAGACTTTGCACAAAATCCACCACATCGCTTACCGTATCTTTCTTTACCTCTTTACCACTTACCGGGGAGTATGTTTTGCCCACACGGGCAAACAACAGGCGCAGATAATCATATATCTCCGTCATGCTACCCACAGTACTGCGTGGTGTACGGGTGGTTACTTTTTGCTCTATGGCTATGGCCGGGCAAATGCCGTGAATGTAATCCACATCTGGCTTGTCCATGCGCATGAGGAACTGGCGGGCATAGGCACTAAGGCTTTCTGCATAACGGCGCTGACCTTCTGCAAACAGCGTATCCATAGTGAGCGATGACTTACCGCTACCACTCACCCCCGTAACCACTACCAGCTTATTGCGCGGAATAGCTACACTTACATTTTTAAGGTTGTGCATACGTGCTCCCTTTATGTAAATGCTGTTTTTATCTATAACCTCGTCTTTGCTGCCTTCTATGTGCTCCACTTCCGGCTCAGATATGCCTTCTACCCCATGTATGGGTGCCGTAATTGGTGATATGACCTCTTTCTTCTTTGCCTTAGCGGCGCTTTTCTTTTCTGCCATAAATACTCCTGTGCCAAAGTTAAGATAATGGCAGGGGAAAGAGCATCCCTACATATTATTAAAAGGAACGCATCTATAGAAATAAAAAATAGCATTGATCTGCAACGCAAATATTAACAAAATCAGCTATAGAATTAGCTATATCGTTCCTGCTAATCCCCTACCTTAGCGGCATGTTGCGATCGATTCTCCTATTTATTTTATGCTCATTTACTATTAGCACCCAGGCACAGAACAAAGACTTCTGCGATGCGGTGAATGTAATATTGCGCGATGGCAAGAACCAGTTTCGTAATGTGCGCAACCCTGTGGCCGATAAAATGCAGGGCAATACCATGTTCAAAAGCCAGATCAATGTGCCGGGCACTATTGCATCGCGCTTTATCGTATCGGGCAGTATGTTTTATGAGGGTGCGTTGAAACAAGCCAAAACACCCGAGGAACTGGCGGAAGCCTACACCAACTACCGGAACATACTAAACGACTGCCTGGCATCGAAGGGATATGTGATGCGGGAAGTACAAAACCACAATAAAGGGCTGGAGAAATACCATAAAACATTGTTTATGCCCGACTTTAAAGCGGGAGATAATGCACCCAGCGGCCATGTAGCTATGGAAATGGACTACAATAAGCTATCGGGGATGTGCACGCTTACATTATACATTTACGAACATTGATATCATGAACACACTACCCGATTATATAGCCATCAACAAAGAACTATGGAATGCCAAAACAGGGCACCATGTCAACTCAGACTTCTACCGCAACGAGCAGTTTCTTGCAGGTATGAACTCGCTGAACGATATAGAACTGGGCCTGCTGGGCGATGTAGCCGGAAAGCGTATACTGCATCTGCAATGTCACTTCGGGCAAGACACCCTGTCTCTGGCGCGTATGGGCGCAATAGTGACAGGTATAGATCTGTCGGATACTGCTATAGCCAAGGCCCGGGAGCAAAATGAGCTACTGGGGCTGGATGCCACGTTCATCTGTAGTAATGTATATGACCTGCCCAATGTATTGAATGAACAATTCGACATCGTATTCACATCATACGGCACCATTTGCTGGCTGCCCGACCTTGCCGCATGGGCAAGTATTGTGGGCCGATATGTGCAACCCGGCGGCTGCTTTGTATTTGCTGATTTTCACCCGGTGTTGTGGATGTTCGATAATGATTTTACGCACGTACAATATTCCTACTTCAATAAGCAAACCATAGAAGAAACGGAAACAGGCACCTATGCCGACTACAATGCGGACATCAACCTGAATTCTGTTACCTGGAACCACGACCAGGCCGAAGTACTGCAAAACCTGCTGAACAACCAATTGCAACTGGAACGATTTGCCGAATTCGACTATTCGCCATATGCCTGCTTCCCGAAAGTGACAGAGGTAGCACCACGCAAGTACCAGATACCCGGCATGGAAGGTAAGCTACCCATGGTGTATGCACTGAGGATGCGGAAAGCTTAACTATCGCTCCACTACAAATTTGATGTAGCCTACACCTTTATCGGTTATCAACCGGAGGATATAGTTACCTGATGCTGCGGTCTGTGGCATGGCTATTTGTTCCTTCAGCTGACCATTAGCAGGCAGCATGTTGCCTGCACACATTACTTTACCAGTTACATCCAGCACATCGTAGTGTACGTTGCTGCTACCGACCACAGATGCAGACAGCATAAAGCTACCTGTGTTGGGGTTGGGCGCCAATTGCAGGTTGTTGATACCGCTGTTCGCGCTGTTAGCTATGCCGGTAAAATCCAGGTAAGTGATCCTTATCACGTTGCTGGTATCGGTAGATGTTGTAGCACATGGCACCACACAATTTACAATGCTATACACATCGTCCGTCTCGTTCACGGTTAGCGTGTAAGAACTGCTAGTGGCACCCGGCACAGCTATGCCGTTTACATACCATTGGTACTCGGCTGCACTGCCGCAATAGGTAGTGTTAGAATTGAACGTTACCGTTTGTCCCGGTGTGGTTACGGTATCATTATCGGCTGTAGTGATGACCGTACTTGGTGTTACCAGCGGATAAACTGTCATAGCCACACCTGGGGTCATCACCGAATCATGGTCAGGGCAAAGCGCAGAGCTGAACATAGTACAGGTGATCACGTCACCAAGGGCAGGTACATACCTGAACGGACTACCCGTGCCGATGACGGAGCCAAAGCGCCGCCAGCGATATACAGGAGTTGCACCACCATTTACAGGTGCCGGCGTAAAGGTAACAGTATCTCCTTCACACACAGATGTTCCGGGAACGCTACTCATAGTGACAGACGGTGTTACATATACATCTACATGCAGGCCATAACGTACTGTAGCTGTTCCGCACATATTAGTAACAGCATAGATAGCTGAGTCTGTGCCCGCAGTTGCACCACTATATACAGACCCTGCATTAGATACATGACTGCCATAATGATACCAGGCACCACCACTAACTGTGGACGACAATGTAACAGGCGTGCCGATACATACCGTTGACGATCCGGATATGCTACCGGCATTGGGCAGCGGATTGATGGTTACCGGGTAAGCTGCCCTGCGTGTGCCGCAGATGTTGGTTTTGCTGTACATAATGGTATCGATACCCGCAGAAGCACCATGCACCACCCCACCCACGGTTATTGTTGCATGGGCATTGGACACAGACCATATACCACCCGTCTCAGTTTCCGAGAGTGTGATGTTAGAACCGGCACATACTGAGGTAAGGCCACTGATGGTACCCGGCCATGGTTCGCCACCACTGTGTAGTATTATGCTGTTGGATGTTGAATAAACAGTATCGCCTGCAATAGTGGTCATCACGCAGCGAATGGTATCGCCTACATGAGCCAGGGGCAGTGTGTAGCCTGCACTGTCTGTACCGGCACTAACAGAGTTGAGATACCAATGAAAATGAGGCGTGTTGATACTATGCGGGTATGCCATGAAATGAACAGGGATACCATCGCATACACTGTCGCTGCCGCCTACCGCGATAGTAACATGAGGTATCACTATCTTATTATAGGCTGTATCGGTCAATATCACTTCGTTATCGTCAAAGTATATACCTACATGGCCCAATATGTCTGTACCATCTGCCTGTGCCGGCCTGGTATATACCGAGTAAGCCAACATGCCCCGGCACACATTGTGGTGTGCACTATCGGGCAACATGATGTGCGGGAATTCAAACTTCAATATGGTATGCCCGGCCCAGTGTAGCACTGTTGTGTTCATCACTGCACTTGCTCCTTCTATGCGTATAGAAGACGGCAATAGTGCATCAGCAAGCGTATCCATTATAAAAATGTTATGAGCAGTGTCATTACCATCATTCTCGAACTGGATAGCGTAATGCAGTTGGGTGCCGTTCAGTATACTACCTGCAGGCTGCACAGAGATATGGTTGGGATCGTAAGAAGCCCTTACCGTATCAACCCGTATCTTGATATTATTATCAGGCACCGCATCGCCGGTTACTGGTGTTGCTGTATAC
This sequence comes from Chitinophagaceae bacterium, assembly GCA_947455215.1. GTDB lineage: Bacteria > Bacteroidota > Bacteroidia > Chitinophagales > Chitinophagaceae > Flavipsychrobacter. The sequence continues at coordinate 13,401 of CANGNA010000016.1, read as the reverse complement.
TCACTATGCACGGTATCGCCGGGCAATAGCCAGTCAGGAAAGGGCCGCTCCAGGTCGAACGATATATACGGTGCGAAATTGCTTGTAGACAGAGCTGTAAAATCCCAGGTGGCTGTAGTATCGGACATAGATGTGGCAGCAGGATAAGCCGAATACAAGTAATACCCTGAGGGCAATGCCATGGTAAGCACACCACTTGTAGCCGCACAACTACCATTAGCCACAAACATGCCACCAATGGCGGTATGCCTGCCTGCTTGCAGCGTAGCCGTTGGGTACAGATCGAAAGCACCGGTGGTGTTACAATTAAGCCCCATATAGGTATGCGCAAAACCGGTTCCTGCCGCAGTTATCGTATCGCTGAATATGCCCGAGGCAGGACAAGAGATGTGCAATGCAGCCGATGTATTGATGAGACTAAAACGGTACACATCGCCCGCCAGGGCCATGGTATGGTAGTATAAGCCACTGGTAGCAGGTATGGTATCTACCCTTGTGCCGTTAGAATCTACAGCTATCTGCAGGCCGGTGTAGTTCAGGTGTTCGGCACCACTATCAAACACACAGTTACTGTTATTATCCAGGTAGAACGATATGGCAATATCCTTGCATAGCAGCTGCTGGTAATTGTACTCTACAGAATCTAAAGCCAACCCGGCATTATACAACACCTGCTTCACAGTATATAGCCCCGATGTGCTGTAGTAGTGAGTGAATGTAGTAATAGCAGTAGATGCATTGGCGGGTATAGGCGTAGTGGTATTGCTGCCATCGCCAAAATTGGTTACTAAAGAATAGGCAGCCCCATGAGCAGGCACGCTAACGCCAAACTGCGGATTGCTGCAATTTTTATGTACAAAGGCTGAAAAGCCAGAGCAGATGCCGCCGATAGCCGGAGGGGTGATAGTAATGAGGAGCGATTCACTAGAAGGAGCACAAGAGTTGGACAAACTATGCACCAATATAGTTGTACCTAAAAGCATCCCGGTAACATTTGCGGCATACGCGGTTGATGCCGCTACAGTTGAGATAGAAGGGTTGGTAACTCCCCATGTGTTTACAGGGGCACTTGCGGTGCCGTTATAATGAAGCGTATCGCCAATGGGAATAGACGATGGTCCTGATATACCAAACACCTGAGGAGGGCCGTCAACCAATATCCATAAACCGGTAGAATTACTACAGCCAAAGCTATTCGTTTCTGTGTAATATATGTCGGAGTAAGTATAAGGCGTATTTGCAAGAATCAAAGCAGTTGTTATCCCCGTCGGGTATATACTTACTGCTCCGGTATACCAGGAATATGTCGACCAAACACCACCAAGTCCATCACTGCCCGATATACTAGCTGTCTGCGATGTGCCTGCACAGGCATATGTTGACGTTGAAATATGCCCCGGGTTGGGCAGTGGGTGAACAGTAATATCTACCGAATCAGCTACCGAGAGACAGTATTCTGAACGATATTTCAAAAAGGTATGGCCTGCATTGATCGTTTCAACCCGAAAGCCAATAGTATCCACATAATTCCAATAAGATCGTATAACACTAGAATCAGAAAAACTCCACAACAACGGAGTATTAGCCGAAGGTCTGATCGTATCAAGAATAACACCCAGGCAGACAGTATCGGCCGAGATATGCGTACCTACGTTAGTAATGCTGGCGATCTTCAATGTATCCTGCGATATATATGGTACTCCACCTACCATTTTAGTGCAGCGGATGATAGTTTTACCGGTATCTACCGCCGTTACCAGCCCGGTACTGTCGTTAATTGTTGCAACTGCTGTATTGGTGCTTGCCCATGAATGTGCCGATACTGTATCGCTGCTGCGCATAGTGGAGGTATCGCCGGGGCACATCCTTAGCCTGCCGCGAAGTCCGGAGTATACGTTAACCCGAAAGGTATCGACCACCGAAGCACAAGGCACAATTGGCTGAAAAGTAATAAGCACCGTACCAGCAGTAACACCACGCAATTGCCCGGTAACAGAATTGATGCTGGCTACTACCGGGTTACTGCTTATCCAGCTGCCGGTAGCTGTAACAGAGCTGCCGGGACCATAATTGATAACAGCAGTAGTATCGTACAGGGATATGGAATGCCCTACTATTACCGAACGGGGGCCGAGAACACTACCATGCAGGCAATATTGCGCAGAGGCAAGAAAAGAGCAAAAAATAGCAATAAGGGCAAGGATAGTTCTTTTCATAGAATTGTGTGTGCAGCGTGATAGCGTAAATATATGTTATTAGAACAAAATAATATAGAAAATACCACGAACGGTCGGTTTTGTTCACCAACGGCGGAAAATAAGATGAATGCTACCCATTTTTCCTTCTGCGGCGGGCAGCCACAGCTATAATAATGATCACCACAGCCGATGTGAAGATGATCATAGGTGTGCGCTTCATAGGCTCGTCGGCTTTGTTGCCAGTCTCTTCCCTACCTGGCTCCACAACAGAATCCTTCATGGCCTCTTCTACAGCCCCGGCCTTGGCCGCACCAGCTACGTCGGGCACCTGGGCCATGGTGTTTAACGAGAATAAAGCCGCAGCTGCAAGAAGGGAAAAGCGTTTCATTTTATTTTATTTACATACGAAGATATGAAATTACCCGCCCCTGCACAATTCAAATTCTGTCCATTCATTAATGCAGGCCAATTCTGTTTCACACAATCTTAAGTATCTTGCATCCTGAAATTATGAACTACAACCGTTTACTGGTAACAGCAGCGCTCCCGTATGCCAATGGCCCCGTACATATAGGGCACCTGGCCGGCTGCTACTTACCCGCAGATATATACACACGCTACCAAAGGGCGCAGAAAAGAGATATTAAATTCATTTGCGGCAGCGATGAGCATGGTGTGCCCATCACCATACGCGCCATGAGGGAAGGCATTACCCCGCAGGACGTTGTGGACAAGTACAATGCTATCATCCGCGACAGCTTTGCCGGCATGGGTATCTCCTGCGATATCTACAGTCGCACCTCTAACCCCACACACAGGGAAACATCGCAGGCATTCTTTAAGAAGCTGTATGACGATGGCCTGTTTGAAGAGCGCGAGAGCGAGCAGTATTACGACGCGGAAAAAGACGTATTCCTGGCCGACAGGTATATAATAGGTACATGCCCCAATTGCGGCAACCCCAATGCTTATGGCGACCAGTGCGAGAAATGCGGTACATCATTATCGCCCGAGCAGCTGATAGAGCCACGCAGTGCCCTGAGCAATGCCAAGCCTGTGAAGCGCATGACCAAACACTGGTACTTCCCGCTGAACAAGTATGAGGATTTTTTGAAGGAGTGGATAGTAGAAGGCAAGAAGGATGAGTGGAAAGCCAATGTATATGGCCAGTGCAAGAGCTGGCTGGATAGCGGCCTGCATCCACGCGCTATGACGCGCGACAGCAACTGGGGCGTACCCGTTCCCCTGCCCGATGCCAAGGGCAAGGTATTGTATGTATGGTTCGATGCGCCGATAGGCTACATCAGTGCTACCAAGGAGTTGACCCCACAGTGGGCCGACTACTGGTGTAAAGAAGATACCAAGCTGGTACACTTTATTGGCAAAGACAATATCGTTTTCCATTGCATCATCTTCCCGGCTATGCTGAAGGCACACGGAGGATATGTACTGCCCGATAACGTGCCCGCCAACGAGTTCCTGAACATAGAAGGCGAAAAAGTATCTACATCGCGCAACTGGGCGGTGTGGGTAGATGAGTATATAAAGGACTTCCCTGATCAGCAGGACGCACTGCGTTATGTATTGTGCGCCAATGCCCCGGAGAATAAAGACAACGACTTTACGTGGAAGGATTTCCAGGACAGGGTAAATAATGAACTGTCGGCCGTACTGGGTAATTTCGAGAACCGTGCGTTTGTGCTGATGCATAAGCTGTGCAAGGGCCGTGTACCTGCCCTGCATGCCGATGTGCAGAACGAACTGGACAATGCCCTGATAGAAGACATAAAGGCTGCCAAAACCAAGGTAGAGACCGCACTGGAAGCTTACCGCTTCCGCGAGGCACTGGCAGAGGTGATAGACCTGGCCCGCAAGGGTAATAAATACCTGCAGGACAATGCCCCATGGACGCTGGCCAAAACACCTGAACTACAGGTAGAGAACCAGAAGCGTATAGACAATTGCCTGCATCTATGCCTGCAATTGAATGCCAACCTGGCCATCCTCCTGAATCCGTTCCTGCCATTTACCGCCAATAAGATGTGCAAGAAGATGAAGGTGGTAGAGCGCATGCTGGAATGGGAGAATGCCGGCCGTATAGACCTGCTGAAAGTAAACTACCCGCTGCTGGCACCGGAACTGCTCTTCCGCAAAATAGAAGATACAGAGGTAGAAGCACAAGTACAGAAACTGAAAGATAACCTGGCTAAAGCAACATCGCAAAAAGTGGAAGCACCAAAAACAGAAACGCAGGCCGCACCGGTAGCGGAGGCCAAGGGCGTGATAACATACGACGACTTTGCCAAAATAGACCTGCGTGCAGGCACCATAACCAAGGCAGAAAAAGTAGAGAAGGCCGACAAGCTGCTGAAGCTGGAGGTAGATATGGGCACCGAGGTAAGGACCATTGTTTCCGGCATAGCCATGCACTTTGCGCCTGAAGATATTGTAGGTAAGCAGGTTACCGTAGTGGCCAACCTGGCACCACGCAAGATGAGAGGCATAGAAAGCAACGGTATGATACTGATGGCGCAGAATGCCGATGGCAAACTGATATTTGTATCGCCGCTGGAAACAGCCGACAATGGCAGTGAAGTGAAATAGTGTTTGTGTTGGGCCATCTCATGACCGCTGACATGGATTCGACAAGCTCACCATGACAGCTATGTGGTAGCTTTTATTTTAGACTTCTACTTAATACTTTATACTAAAAGACCAATGAGCGACGAAACACAAATGAGCACGGGCAGCAAGCCAAAGAAGAAGAACCGCATGTGGTGGTTGATAGCTGGCGGGCTGGTATTGATAGTTATACTGGTAGTAGTGGCTAAGAAGGGCGATGGTGATGTGACCAAGGTGGCTACCGATAAACTATCGCGCCATACCATCACCGAACTGGTATCGGCAACAGGTAAAATATACCCGGAGACCGAGGTAAAGATAAGCCCCGAGGTAAGTGGTGAGATCATTGTACTGAATGTACAGGAAGGCGACAGCGTGCATAAAGGCGATCTGCTGGTAAAGATCAACCCCGCTATCTATTCTTCGCTGGTGAACCAGGCAGAGGCACAGGTGGAGCAGACAAAAGCCAGTTCGCAAAACAGCAGGCAGATGATGGCACAGGCAGAATCGCAGTACAACCTGGCCAAATCGACCTACGAGCGCAACCTGAAGCTGTATAAAGATAAGGTGATATCATCGCTGGAATTTGAACAAAGTGAGGCGTCTTACAAATCAGCCTTGGCTACGCTTGATGCGGCAAAGGCCAGCTCATCGGGTGGGCAATATGGCATCGTTGGTGCGCGTGCAGGCCTTAACCAGGCACAGGAAAACCTGCTGAAGACCACCATCATAGCACCTACATCGGGCGTGGTATCGGCCCTTAATGTGAAGAAAGGTGAGCGTGTGGTGGGTACTGCACAATATGCAGGTACCGAGATGCTGACGATTGCCGACATGAGCCGCATAGAAGCCCGTGTGGATGTGAGCGAGACAGTTATTGAAAAAGTAAAAGTGGGCGATACCGCCGAGGTGACCACAGAAGCGTACCGCGACCGTAAATTTATAGGTGTGGTATCTAAGGTGGCAGTAAGCTCTAAGACCACAGCAGTTACCAGCAGCTCAGACCAGGTGACCAACTACACTGTGCATATTTACATACTGCCATCCAGCTATGCCGACCTTGTGGGCAGGCCGGGCAGCAAGTTCCCGTTCAAGCCGGGCATGTCCTCTTCGGTAGATATCCGCACCAACAGGCAGGAGAACATACTGTCTATCCCTGTAAACGCTGTTGCTACCCGCGAATGGCCCGACAGCATAGTAAAGAAGAATGGCGGCAAGATGGACGGTACACGCAAAGTAGTATTTGTGTACAACAACAAAACCGAGAAAGTAAGCATCCGCGATGTAAAGACCGGCTTGCAGGACAATACCAACCTGGAGATAACAGACGGACTTAAAGAAGGCGAAGAGGTGGTTGTAGCCCCTTACAGCGCTGTAGCCCGCACCCTTGCCAACGACAAAAAGGTAAAGGTGGTACCAAAGGATAAATTGTTTGACGGAAAGGAGGAGAAGTAGTTAAAAGGGTAATAGGTTAAAGAGTTAATAGGGCGGCTGAGGCTGCCCTATCTTTTTGTTGGTAACACTTGTAACACTTGTAACAACTATACTGTTGCTATTACCAAATCCGATATTCATAATATTATTGTTGAATATCAGTACCAATATCATTATAACTACTACTATTACTGAACATAAGTGTTACTGCGTGTTAGTAACGTTACTGGTGTTACCAACTGTTACTAGTGTTACTACGCTGAAAGACCACTGCGATCAACAACAACAGGCCGATATAAAATCACCTGCTTTCTAACACCCTTTTTTATTAACAATCTGATTATCTTTGATAACAACAATAATCACCCGAATTGAGCAAGGATCTAGGACAGATAGGCATAATAGGTAATGGCAGTTGGGGCACCGCCCTGGCCAAGATATTGACGGATAACAATAACTCCATCCATTGGTGGGTGCGTAACGAGGAAGCTATCAAGCATCTGCAAACACGCCAGCACAATCCGCATTATCTTACGTCTGTCCGCTTTTTACCGGGTTCCATTATGCCTTCTGCCGACCTGAACGGTGTGCTGGAAAAGTGCGATACTGTTGTGGTGGCAGTACCATCGGCCTATGCTCAAAAGGTGATAGAACAGGGTGATAAAACACTTTGGCAGCAGAAGAATGTCATCTCTGCCATTAAGGGTATACTACCCGACAGCAACCTGCTGCTGAACGACTACATGACCACCAACCTGGGCACCGACCTGAATAAATACGTGGCCATAACAGGCCCATGTCATGCCGAAGAGGTGGCCGATGAGCGCTTGTCTTACCTCACCTTCTCGGGCCTTGACGATGCCCTTACTGAAGGGGTATCCAAAGCATTCAACAGCACATACATCAATACCACGCACAATCACGATATATGGGGAGCGCAGTATGCTGCCGTGCTCAAAAACATATATGCCATAGGCGCAGGTATAGCCCGTGCACTGGATTACGGCGATAACTTCCTGAGCGTGTATGCCACCAATTGCTACCGCGAGATGTACAATTTCCTGGAGGCGCACTTTGAGAAGGAACATCCATCCAGCGAGCGGCCTGATTTCCATACCAGCGCATATCTGGGCGATCTGTTGGTTACCTGCTACTCGCTGCACAGCCGCAACCGTACGTTTGGCACCATGATAGGTAAAGGGTATTCGGTAAAGGCAGCCATACTGGAAATGAACATGGTGGCTGAGGGATATTATGCAGCCCGTGGCATGCAGCATATCTCTAAAGGATATAACCTGCCGCTGCCCATGGCCACCGTCATCTATAAGATGCTGTGGGAGAACCACCCTGCGTCGGATGGTTTCCTGAAACTGGAAAAAATGATGTCTTAACCACTAATATCTTTCTTTATGAACCATGATCTGGATATACGCGTAGCCATTATAGAAGACGATGAGACCATACGCGAGGGCTATGCCTTTCTGATAGGCAATACCAATGGCTATAAGATAGCGGGCACTTACCCGAGTTATGAGGAAGCTGCCAAACGCATAGAGAAAGACGACCCCGATGTGATACTGCTGGACGTGGAGCTACCCGGCATATCGGGCGTAGATGCCCTGCCCAAGCTGAAGAAACTACTGCCGGAGACCCATATCCTCATCCTGACCGTTTACGAGCAGGAGATGCTGATATTCCGCGCACTGGGCAATGGGGCAGCCGGGTATATGACCAAGAATACCCCACCCGAAAAGATAGTGGCAGCCATAAAAGAAGTAATGGAAGGTGGTGGCCCCATGAGCGCCAACATAGCCCGTATGGTCATCTCCTCCTTCAAGCGCAATGAGAGCACTCCCCTAACCCGCCGCGAGACCGAGATACTGGAACAGATAGCCACAGGCAAGAGCCGCAAGCGCATAGCCGATGAACTATTCATAGACCTGGAGACCGTAAAATCGCACATCAAGAATATCTACTACAAGCTGGATGTACACTCTAAGGCAGATGCTATAAAAGCAGCTAAGGACAATAAGTTTATATAGAGCTTCAGCGCTAATTGGCAAGGATATCGTGCTCAAAGTCGAAACTGCCATTCAGGCCAGCCTGGAAGGCATCGTATGCGTCAGGGTCTCCAAAAGGCCCTTCGTAGCGGGATTTGCCGTAACCTAATACCGGAAAGAAGACAAACGGCAGTATTACCAACCATACCGTAAATACACCGTCCTTACCATAGCTGTACGACAGTGTAAAGAATGCTCTTACCAGGAATACGAATGAAAGCACAGAAAGAGAAATATAAATGACCCTGTAAAGATCTGAGTTTACATCACCCCGCAATAAGCTCCACACGAATGTGAACAGGTAATTACCACATATAGCCCAGGCCCACGATGCAGGCCGCCCTATAAGCCTGAGCATGATCACCAGGTTATAAATAGGTACAAAACCCTTCCATCCGGCTTCACCAGCCTTTTTAAATAATTTGCTCAGCCCTAAAGCTACCGGCAATGCGAACAGCAATAAAAATAGCAGAAAGAGCAGAATGCTCATTGTAGGATTACCTTCCATAGTTATAGAAATTTATTGGTCAAAAATAAATGGTCTTACCGAGATCACACCAGCTTATTCTGTTCAAAGTCGAAACCTTCGCCATGGCTGGTCTGGTAGGCTTCAAAGCGTTCTTTATCGCCGTACGGCCCCAGGTATTTGGCGCTTCCGAAGCCCAGTATTGGCAACGTAACAAATGGGAAGAAGAACAGCCCGGCGGCAAAACCTTCTGATTTGCCATAGCTTTTGGAAAGCATATTGAACATCCAGATAGTGAAAACAAGGCTCGCTATCGTAGCACCCAGATCAAGAAATTGCACCATGCCATCGTCTGCACCGGTACCCAGCTTCAGAATACTGGTAAACAGATTAGCTACGATCAGCAATGTCCACCACCTTGGCTTGCCTACAATATCCAGCAATATGAGCAGGTTATATACAGGGATCAATGCCTTCCAGCCTTCTTCTCCGGCTTTTTCAAAAACCTTCCACAGCCCTATTGCCGATACCACGATAACCGCAAGAATGACCAGGAGGAACACCATCATCATTATAGCAAGCCCTTCCATAATATTTTAGTTTTATAGTTACTTTATCAACTGCTTAAGCCAGATTGTTCTGTTCAAAATCAAAACCGCCGGAACGAGCCTCACGATACTTCCTGTATTCCTCACGATCTCCATAAGGCCCCTGGTATTGTGCATCGCCGAAGCCTAGTATGGGTAGAAAAATGAATCCAAGCAACACCAGGCCTACTGTAAAGCCCTCATCTTTGCCAAAGCTTTTGGAAAGCATATTATACATCCAGATAACGAATACCCAGTTTACAATAGGGATACACATCAGCAGGAGCCAGTACCACGGCTTACCCACTATCCTCAACAGGCAAATACCATTATAAATGGGAATGATACACTCCCAGCCTTCAAATCCGGCCTTCTGAAATACTTTCCACATGGCCGCTACCATGAATACGACAATGCCCAATGCGAAGAGCATTATTAAAATAAATACACTGGCCAAACCTGCTTCCATAGTTCTGTGTTTTTTGTTTTATCAGCTAATTAAGTAAATAAAATCCAAATTACATAATATATCCGCCACCATTACTACTGGCGTGGCTTATAAACGTGTATGGTCCACGAATAGCCTTGTGCATTGGTCACTTTGTTGCGCGCTGCCAGGTCCAGCGTTGGGTTCAGCAGGTCCCACATAGCGGTCTGTTCCTTGCCATGCTTATCTACCTGGCTGATGATGATGATACCACCCGGTGCCAGTTGCGGCAGCAGTCGCTTTATGGCAGCTTCAGGGTCGTCCATATAGTAGATGCTCTCGTTATAAATGATCACATCGAAAACACCGGGTACATCCAGCGCGTTAAGGTCGCCCACCAGGTAAGTAGTATTGGGCAATGCTTTTGCAGATGCCCTGTCTATAGCCACCCGGCTAAAGTCGACGCCCGTAAAATGAGTATAGTCTGCCGGGCTGAATTTCTCCTGCAGGATACCTTCTCCGCAGCCCAGATCCAGTACACGCCCTCCGGGGCAGAAATACTTCACCAGCCCGACAATAATGCTGTACCGGCCAAGATCGGCCAGCGATGCCATACTGTCCCATTGGTTGCGGGCATACTGCAGGTCGAATTTATACTGCTGTGATGTTTTGCGTTTGATGAACGTACGTAGCTGGCTGAACATTAGGCTGTAATAAGTAGCATCAAATATAGCAGTTCTTTAAAGCTGTTATTGCAGGCATCTTTAAAATCGTACTTTTACAGCCGTAAAATAGCCACATGTTATCTATCATAATACCTACCTGGAACAACCTGCCCTTTGTAAAGCTGTGCGTGGAGAGCATCCGCAAGAACTCGGCCTATGCACACCAGGTGGTACTGCACATAAACGATGGCAGCGACGGCACCCTGGAATGGGCCAAAGCAGAAGGGCTTGACTTTACCCAGACACCCGACAATGCCGGCATTTGTGTAGCGGTAAATATGGCCGGCGGCATAGCCACGCAAGATTACATTGTGTATATGAACGATGACATGTACGTATGTCCGCAATGGGACGTAGCGTTGGCAGAAGAGATAAAGGCGGCTGGTACCGATGCCTTCATGTTCTCATCGACCATGATTGAGCCTACCTTCCACAACAACCCGTGTGTGATAGTGAAGGACTATGGTACTACTATAGAGACGTTCAACGAAAAAGACCTGCTGGCCGAATGCAATACCTTCCCTATGCACGACTGGTATGGGTCTACATGGCCGCCAACTATTGTTCATAAGAAATACTGGCACATTACCGGCGGCTATAGCATAGAGCTGAGCCCGGGTGTGAGCAGTGATGATGACTTTGCCATGAAGATGTGGATGGCAGGTTGCAGGATATTTAAAGGCATAGGCAACAGCAGGGTGTATCACTTCCAGTCCAAGTCTACCCTGCGGGTAGTGAAGAACGATGGGCGCAAACAGTTCCTGATGAAATGGGGCATCAACCAGAGCACCTTTAATAAGCACTTTACCCACCGCGGCGAAAAATATGCAGGCGTACTATCCGACCCTCCTGAGTCGCTGATAAAAAGGGAGAAGCTGCGTGCCTGGCTGAAACGGAAGATCGTGTAAGGAGCAAAAGTAATAATCTAAAAAGTGGTCTTAACGGACCATATGAAAATACATAAGATGAATACATTTTCGGAAAAGCAGAAATTCAGGCAATGGTGGTTGTGGGTGATATTGGTGGGCGTTTTACTGGTGCCCGTGATCATTACTATCGTCAATAAACCGGCACAGGCCGACCTGGTTACAGAGATACTGATAGGCCTTATAGCACCTGCATTGATCGTGTTGCTCTTCGTGTTCATGGAGCTGCGCACACAAGTGAATGAGCAGGGTATCTTCTATCGCTTCTTTCCTATACACTTCCAGGTGCTCATTATCAACTGGGACGAGGTGCAGAAGGTATATGTAAGGCAGTACAGTCCATTAAAAGACTTTGGTGGTTGGGGCATCCGCCTGGGCCTTGGCGGCAAGGGCAAAGCCTATAATGTAGCCGGCAATATGGGCCTGCAGATAGTACTGAAAACAGGCAAAAAAATACTGATAGGCACCCAAAAGCCGGAAGAAATGCAGGCTATGCTGGTGCAGCTGGTAAAAGCTAAAGTGCTAAAGGGGGATATGATAAAGGAGTGAGTGATTTAACAGGGCTGACAACAATAGAGTACATCAGAGCTTACCGTTTGTTTTCAAACTCTTTTTTACATCAGCCCACGCTCTTTTCGGCTCTTCCTTTCTTGCCGACGCAACAATGGCATCTAATATATCATCCACTTCTTCGGGATGCTGTTCTATTGTCTTTAACTCAATGACGATGGCCTTCTTCCGGTTCTTATCATCGGTAATAAAATTCACGCCCTTCATATCATACGTTTATACAAATATCGCAAAAACAAATCACTTCAGTTTCTCATTATCCTTGTGCCGGTTGCTATCGCGGATGTTCTTTTTTTCAAAGTTCTTTTCCAGGGCTTCGGTCAGGTCTACCCCTGTCTGGTTCGCCAGGCACATCAGCACCCAAAGCACATCTGCCATCTCATCAGCCATGTCTTTCTGCTTATCACTTTCTTTAAATGACTGCTCTCCATATTTACGCACCATGATGCGGGATAACTCCCCTACTTCCTCCATCAGTATGCCCAGGTTGGTCAGTTCGTTGAAGTAGCGCACCCCTACTGTCTTTATCCATTCATCTACCTGCTGCTGTGCCTGCCTTATAGTTACATCCACGTTAAAGTATTTGTTTCTTTTCGCAAAATAATAGAACTTTCGCGTTCTTTATAAAAAAAGAGCAAACCGAAAGATGCAATCTTACGCAAATGATATAGAGGCAGCCAACGCGCTGAAGAATAGTGTAGCAGAGCTAAAAAAATCGATAGGCACTGTTATCGTAGGGCAAGACGATGTAGTAGAAAAGCTGATCATATCTATTTTATGCAACGGCCACAGTCTGCTGGTTGGTGTGCCCGGCCTGGCCAAGACCCTGCTGGTAAAAACCATATCAGAAGTATTGCACCTATCGTTCAAGCGCATACAGTTCACACCTGACCTGATGCCGAGCGATATTACCGGCGCTGAGATACTGAACGAACAACGCCAGTTCCAGTTCATCAAAGGCCCTTTGTTTGCCAATATCATTTTGGCCGATGAGATCAACCGTACGCCACCCAAAACTCAGGCAGCCCTGCTGGAAGCCATGCAGGAACGCAACATAACTGCCGGCGGCACTGTATACAAACTGCCTGCGCCTTTCTTTGTACTGGCCACGCAGAACCCAATAGAACAGGAAGGTACCTACCCATTACCGGAAGCCCAGCTAGACCGTTTTATGTTCCAGGTAACGCTGGACTATCCAAGCTTTGCCGAAGAAGTAAGCATTGTAAAGAATACTACCGGCGCTAAAACAGTAGACCTGGAGAAGGTACTGAGCGCCGAAGATATACTACAATTCCAGGAGCTGGTAAGGCGTGTGCCTGTGCCGGATAATGTACTGGAATATGCAGTAGGCCTGGTACAGAAGACCCGCCCTAATACAGCAGGTGC
>CANGNA010000015.1 GCA_947455215.1 Chitinophagaceae bacterium | reverse complement strand
CGTATTACTGGCCGATGATGATATGCGCAATATCTTCGCCCTGTCGGCCATAATGGAAGAGGCAGGCATGAAAGTTGTAGCAGCAGAGAATGGTAAAGAGGCCGTGGCATTGCTGGCCAGCCACCCGGAAGTGAACATCGTACTGACAGACATTATGATGCCGGAAATGGACGGTTACGAGGCCATACGCCTGATACGTAAAAAGCCCTATGGCAAAGACCTGCCTATCATAGCCCTTACAGCCAAGGCCATGACGGGCGACAGGGAGAAATGTATAGAGGCCGGTGCGTCTGATTACATCACCAAGCCGGTGGACAATAACAAGTTGTTTTCTTTAATGAGAGTTTGGTTATCTACAGGTGGCGCATGATGCGGGAAATAACAAATGAGGAACTAACTGAATTACTGATACTGGTGCAGGCACAGTATGGCTACGATTTTACGGGCTATGCTACATCCTCCATCAAGCGAAGGGTATTGCGTTTTTTGCAACTGGCCAATGTTACCCTGTACGACCTGAAGTATCACATCACCAACGATCCCGACTTCTTTATCTGGTTCAAGCAGTCGCTAACGGTGAATGTGACAGAGATGTTCCGTGACCCTCATTTTTACCGCAAGCTGCGCGAAGTAGTGATACCCGTGCTGGCCACCTACCCCGTCATCAAGATATGGCATGCAGGCTGCGCTACGGGAGAGGAACCCTTCTCTATGGCCATACTGCTGCATGAAGCAGGTCTGCTGGACAGGGCACGCATCTATGCCACCGACCTGAACGATGCCAACCTGCAAAAGGCAGCTACAGGCATCATCCCCCTGCCTGCCATGAAGCACTACATTGCCAATTACCAGATGACCGGTGGCACAGCCGACTTTGCAGACTATTACACGGCCCGGTACGACAATGCCATCATCCATAACGAGCTGCGCCGCAACATCATCTTCTCCCAGCACAACCTGGTGACCGATTATGTGTTCAATGAGTTCCAGCTGATCTGTTGCCGCAATGTGCTCATCTATTTCAACCGCGACCTGCAAAACCATGTTACCGACCTGTTTTGCCGCAGTATGGCACCACTGGGCTTCCTGGCACTGGGCACCAAAGAATCGCTGCTGTTCAGCGAGCAACGCAATAAATTTGAAGTAGTGAGTTTAAAAGATAAAATATTCAGGTTGAAGAATGACCAGGCCAAATGCTGATATAGTGGTTATAGGCGGGTCGTCGGGCAGCATACCCGTACTGATCAAGATACTGGATGGGATACCGGCAGGGTTCAGCATACCGGTAGTTATTGTAGTACACCGGCTGAAGAATGTAGACAGCGACCTGAAGGCCATACTGGGCAGCCGCCACACCATTACAGAGCCGGAAGACAAAGAACCGGTATTGAACGGTCATATATACCTGGCACCGCAAAACTATCACCTGCTGGTAGAAGAAGACCGCACCTTCAGCCTCGACTATTCTGAGCTCATCAACTTCAGCAGGCCATCTATAGATGTAACATTCGCCGGTGTTGCCGATATTTACAAAGAGCGGTCCATTGGCATTGTGCTATCCGGATCTAACAAAGACGGGGCAGAAGGCTTGCAGGCCATCATAGCAGCGGGTGGCATGGGCGTAGTTCAAGACCCGCTCTCTGCAGAGTACACCATAATGCCGGAAGCTGCCATTGCCATGAATACAGCAGCCATGGTACTGACGCCGTCCAATATCATTACAACTATTTTCAGCATACCGGGCAACCGGCAAACCATGTAACAACTGTGCACGACAACAAGCAAATGACCATATTACTGGTGGACGACCGGGAGGAGAACCTGATATCGCTGGAAGAGATGCTGGCAGATAATAACAGGGTGTTCCTTAAAGCACGCTCCGGCAACGAGGCGCTGAAGCTGACGTTGAAAACAGACGATATAGGCCTGATACTGCTGGATGTGCAGATGCCCGGCATGGATGGCTTTGAGGTAGCCCAGTTACTAAAGTCCAACAACCGTACCAAAGAGATATCCATCATATTTGTAACAGCGCTGAACAAAGACGAACGCTATGCATTGAAGGGCTTTGATTCCGGCGCTGTAGACTTCCTGCAAAAGCCGCTCGACATCAATATTACCCGTGCCAAGGTAAAGGTGTTTGAGCAGCTATACTTTTATCAGCAGGACCTGAGAGCCACTATAGACCAGAAGAACACCATCAACAAGCAGCTGGAGCGGTTCACGTATACGGTTGCCCACGACGTGAAGTCGCCGCTGAGTGGTATCGCCTCTACCCTGGAAATAATGGAGGAAGACCAGCGGGTAATGCAATACCCCGACCTTGCCAGGTTCATGCACCTGATGGTGGACGCATCCCAGCATCTTACGGCAATGATAGAATCGATACTGGACTATTCCCGCAAGACCAATACCGAACTGCCTAATGAAGATGTGGACGTGCACGAACTGGTATTGCAGATAGCCCACCTGCTCTTTCCCCCACCCGATGTGACGATCCGTATAGAAGACCATCTGCCGGTCATCAGGACAAGGAAATTTAAACTGCAACAAGTATTCCAGAACCTCATCAGCAATGCCATCAAGTACCTCGACAAGCCGTCCGGCACCATCACCATTGGCTGCAAGGAAGATGAACCCGGCTTCTACCGCTTTTATGTAAAGGATGATGGCCCCGGCATAGACGAAGCTGACCAGCTGCGCATCTTCAAGCTATTCGAGACCACCGGCAAACAATCCAGCACCGAAGAATCGAGCACCGGTATAGGACTTAATATCATCAAGATACTGGTAGAAGAGCAAGGTGGTAAAATATCAGTAGAATCAGCACCGGGCAAGGGCAGTTGCTTCTGGTTTCAGTGGGCAAAGTAGACCCACACCAAAAACAAAAAGGCTGGCAAAACCAGCCCTCTTGTCCATACATATTACCCGCTATTGTTTCAGGAATGTGGTACTGCCACCGGTATACCCGTCAGAATAATGCACAAAGTATGATCCCGGCAACAAGGTGCTGATATCGGCCTCATACTTACCATTATGGGCAGTTACAGGCACCATCATCTTTTGGCCCATTGCATTATAAACAACTACGCCATTACCTGCTGTTATATTGTGTGTAGCATTATCAATAACCAGCCGGTCGTGTGCAGGGTTAGGATATACCGTTAGTTGTTGCAGGTGGGCTACAGTTGGTACGGCCTCTGGCAATGTACCCAGGCCATACACCAACCTGGCAGTATCGGCTACTGTCAGCAGGTCGTTGATGCCGAAGTGTCCATCGCCACATGCATGGGTAGTATCGGGGTTGGTCACCACCTGTGCCATTACCAGGGTCATGCTGGATCCGGCTGTTAGCTTCAGATCGCCGCTGGCTATTATCATCCTGCGGTCTCCGGGCAGGTTGTTGGCAGCACATTCACTCCACCCTGTGCTTACAGCAGGGTTGCCTGTATACAGGAAGTTCACCCAGGGACCGGAACCATAACCATGGCTGGTACTACCCGGCCCTGTCATGTCGTTGGCAATATGTTGTCCATCCCTTGTTTTGCTCCGCATATAATTATAAAAATCCGGCGTTACAGAAGGGTTGCCAATAAGGGAATAGTCGTTGTTATAGTACATAAAACTTCCTGAGCCCACCGTCGCAGTATCACTATGTACAGCCAGCATCATCACACCGGCCATAGGTATGCTGTTACCATATTGCATATCTGCAGTATGCCCGTTATAAACATACCCTACAGCCCTGGTACTATCAAACCCTATATAGTCATCACTGTAGTCTCCAAGGTCCACATCAGCCATCTGTCCTATCCTGAAGTTGGCATAGCTATTGGCCGACTTGTTGTGTACTTTATATTCGTAGTACACCACGTTATCTATCAAGGAGCCGCGATGATAGGCGTATGCCATAGCATGCACCTCTACCCCAAGCGGCAACCCATGACTCTCGTTATGCGTAGGGCCATTATCGCTGAACACCCACCACAAGGCCTGGTCGCCCTTCACATCAGGATATTCGCCCAGTGCAGGCTCGTATATACCATTGCCGTTTATGTCAACAAACGGTGCCATGTCTGTGTTAATGGTCAGCACGGCATTACCCGCACCACGTGCGTAGATATTGCCCTTTGCAGGCCACGTCCATATGGCACCAGGCACTGTAGCAGAATCGCGTGTGGTTAGTGATAAGAAGGCATAGATGTCAGATCTGTTCACCTTCCATATCTTAGCCCATTTCTGAGACTCGGCATAAGTAAGTGTATCACTCTCCAATGGGCCCGGCCAAAAGTCGTTGCCGTTCTGGCGGTATGTTTGGGCGGCAGTATGTAATTGCCCGCCGCTATCGCTGGCACTCATCCATATAGCCCCGGCAGAGCTGATACTTTTGGTAGTACCATTGGGAAAAAAACAATGCGGCTGTTGTATACCCGGCGTGGGATTCCACCACATATCGCCATGCACCAATACCATGGCATTAATGTTATTGATGTCTACAGAATCGCGTGTAGTAAAAGCTGTTTGTGCCTGTACTGATGCTGCGCCCAACACCAGGCAAACGGAGGTTAGAAGTCTGTTCATGGCTGAAAAATTTTATAAAACAACAGGAGTATCCCTGTATATAAAAAGACGGCAGCATTTGGCTATAGCTTGGGTGATACCGGGGCTCTTTGTTTATAATTTTTTATATCAAATTCATGGCTATCACTATATCAGTAATACGCCATTTTACTATTCTGTTGTGTATAAATAAGTTGTAAAAAACGACCCCACCCAATTACTAACCCAAGATTAAAAACAGGAAGATGAGCATGCAGAAGATCGAGCTAAATATTTATTATCTGCATACTACGGGATAATCATGAAAATTTGAATAGATATGATAATAATCTGTATTAAAAAGTTTTTTGCGCTATAAATAGGTTAGCTTTGTTCGCGCATATTTTCAACAAATATGCAGATCTATACGCTGATGAGAACGAATGGCAGGTATATCTTCCTTGCGGATGATGATGTGGATGACAGGGTACTTTTTGAAGACGCCCTGAGGGAAGTATGTAAGGAGACAGTGCTTGCCACTGCTACAGACGGACAGGAAATGATGAACAAACTTCAGGCCACGGTGCCACCAGAACCGGATGTGATCTTCCTGGATCTGAATATGCCTGTAAAAAACGGGTTCGAGTGCCTTGAAGAGATCAAATCGGCCACGAAGCTAAAGAACATACCGATCATAGTATTATCTACATCCTCTGAAAAGGAATATGTGGACAAAGTATATGCCCAGGGAGCAGACTATTACCTGTGCAAGCCCGATAGTTTCAATACACTTAAGAAGGCCATTACCTCTATACTTAATTACGACTGGAGCAAACACCCCAAACAGCCATCACGCGACAGTTTCCTGCTCTCATTTTGATGGCACGGTTTTTAATTGTATTCTTAATTCTGTTTTAAGCAAGGATTTAGATGAAATTGAACCACATCAACTTTGAGCTGGAAAAGACAAAGCACATAGCGTTCAAAACAGGTTTACGCGCACTGTTGTCTGCCCCCGGAGCTCCTATGAACGTTGCCCTGCCCGATGCCTGTTTTACCAACCAGGTAGCCGGCGGCAACGATGGATATGCCCATATACCGGAGGTAGAGGATATTAAACGATCACAACAACTGCTGAGTGATGAAGTAAGCGCACTACTGGTACTATACGATAGCGGCAAAATTAAAGAAGCACGTAATCTACTGGCCAAAATAGAACTAAGAATAGACAACCTGGTATCGCTGATGACCATTGTTGAACTACGCCTGCAGCTAAAAACAGGCAAGGCCAGGCAGGCATTAACAGACAACAGCAACCATCATAAAGATCTCGCACTTTTAAAACAGACCATCCATAACCTGGACCACCGCATAGACGACCAGGTGGCCAACCTGGCGAAAACCGGCCAGCAAAATGAAGATAAGTTTCGCGATACGGTAATGCAGGCCCCTATTGGCATCATCATACTGCAAGGCCGCGACCTGGTAGTAGAAATGGCCAACGCCACATACCTGGCCATAGTAGCGCGTAAGGCTGCAGACTTTGTGGGCAAGCCCTTGTATGAAGGTCTGCCGGAGGTAAAAGACACTGTAGCTCCTTTGATGGACCGCATATTTGAAACAGGTGAACCCTACTATGGTCACGAATTCAAGGTACCGCTGCACCGCCATGGGCGTGATGAAGACACCTATTTCAATTTTGTTTACCACCCGCTGAGGACAGGCAACGAGATAACAGGCATCATAGTGGTGGCTACAGAGGTTACCGAACATGTGAACAGCCGCAAGGCACTGCAACAAAGGGAGGAACAATTCCGCAACCTGGTCACACAGTCGCCCATAGCCATGACCATCTTCCGCGGACCGGATCATATCATAGATATTGCCAACGATACCATGCTGCGCGACCTATGGCGCAAATCTATTGACGAAGTAAGGGGCAAAAAACTGTTGGAAGTATTCCCTGAACTGAATGACCAGGAATATCCACGCTTGCTGAAGAAGGTAATGGAGACAGGTATCACACACCAGGACAAAGAAGCGGTGGCTGTCGTCAATTCTCACGACGGATCGCGTAAATACTACCTCGACTATGAGTATGCGCCCATCTTTGGCTCCGATGGCAAAGTTGCCGACCTGATGGTAACCGTGAATGATGTGACCGACAAGGTAGCAGCACGGCAGGCGATAGAACAGGCTGAGAAACGTTACCGCCAGCTTATCTATTCGCTGCCTATATCATTCTTTACAATAGACAGGGATGGATATATAGAGATATTCAACCAGGCGGCTATAAACCTTTGGGGCCGTATGCCGGTAAAAGGTGCAGACCAATGGTGCGGAGCATATAAACTGTTTACCCTGCAGGGCGATGAGATGCCACTGGAGCACAGCCCCATGGCTATTGCGCTGAAGGAGAACCGCAGCCTGCGCCGGGAAATGTATGTAGAAAGGCCCGACGGTGTACGCAGGCATGTGATATCTTATCCACAGGCCGTACATGACGATGAAGGCAACGTGATAGGCGCCATGAACGTGCATATAGACATTACCGACAGGAAGGAGACCGAACAGGCGCTGAAGATAAGCGAAGACCGTTTCCGCCTGCTGGCCAACTCTATGCCGCAGATGATATGGACCGCCGATCCGGAGGGCAACCTCAATTACTTCAGCCAGCCTGTATTTGCCTATTCCGGATTTGATAAAGAGCGCATCTTCAGGGAAGGTTGGATGGCGATCGTACACCCCGACGACAGAGCACGCAATATTGAACTTTGGATGCACGCCGTACGCACAGGTGAGCCATTCCACTACGAACACAGATTCCGCAGGCACGATGGCGCTTACCGCTGGCAGCTGAGCCGGGCCATACCACAGTATGACGAGAAAGGCAACATCCGCATGTGGGTAGGCACCAGCACCGATATACACGACAAACGCATGTTTGCCGACGAACTGGCCACACAGGTAGAAGAACGCACAGCCGAGTTGAAACTAAGCAACGAAAGCCTGCTGCGCTCTAACAGCGAGCTGACACAGTTTGCCTACGTTGCCAGCCACGACCTGCAGGAGCCGCTACGCAAGATACAGACCTTTGTAAGCCGCATAGAAGAAATGGAATTTGCTACAATGAGCGAGAAGGGCAAAGACTATTTCAGCCGTATACAAAACGCTTCTGCACGCACGCAAAAACTCATCAAAGATCTGCTCGCTTTCTCCCGCACCAACACTATGGAGAAATCGTTCGAGCGTACCGACCTGAATGACATACTGGCCAAAGTAAAAGACGACCTGAATGAACTGCTGCTGCAAAAACATGTCACCATCCACAGCAGTGAGCTACCGGTGCTTCCGGCCATCTCATTCCAGTTTGCGCAGCTGTTCACCAACCTCATCATCAACTCTGTAAAGTTTGCCAAGAAAGATGTGGCTCCGGCGATCGGCATCTCCTGCAAAATGGTTGACGGCAGGACAATTGCACATGAACAAGCCGTGGCCGACAAAATATATTATCATATCACTTTTTCTGATAACGGTATCGGATTCGAGCCGCAGTTCAACGAACGGGTATTCCTGGTGTTCCAACGGCTGCACACCCGCGAGGCATATGAAGGTACGGGTATTGGCCTGGCCATATGCAGGCGCATCGCAGAGAACCACAATGGCTTTATAACCGCCTCGGGCATACCCGGAACAGGTGCCACCTTCAACATATACATACCGCAATTAAGAGCAGAAGAGGATACAGAGGAGATGCAGCAACCATAGGATCAACGACTTGTGTTGTTAACATAAAAGTATTGGCAAATGCGCCCTGTTTAGCGTACCTTTATACTGATTATTCATTTTCCTCTAATCAGCTTAGAACAGCAGGCTTCTGTAGTCTAAAATAATGGTCATTGCCCCCTAGCGTTGCTATATCAGCCATATAGCAGGTTTCGAACACAAGAGACTTAAAGGCCATATTTTTATTTAAAGCTGATCAACATGAAGCTTATACCATTTTCAAGAGATCTCTGCCGGGATCTTATCAACAACGGCTACAGTTATTTTACCGTGAAGCATGAGCAACAAAAAGACGACTATTCTGCCCGCAGAAGAGTTACCTACCGTGCACTACGCCAACCCGACGAACTGGCCATACCTATATCTAAACTGATAGAGGAGGCCGCTACCGTAGCTGAGGACAGCTATGTAATGGTGGCCGAATAATATTGGGTCTACAGGTAGCAACAAAAAAGCAACAGACAATGCCCGTTGCTCTTCCATTTTCCTTTCCAGACATTGCGTGCTAACATGCACGCCATCTTCTTTTACAATAATGCAGTCCTGCGCCTGAACAATCGCAGGTTCATCAGCACATGCCTGTGCTTTTCCAGCCAATGCATTTCCTTTTGCCACAACGCACTCGCCGCTTTATACCTGCGCATATACCAGCGGCTGATCATCAACATCAGCAATATCATTTTACCCCTCCCCTTATTATTTACTACAGAAAAATTGTACACACTGCGCGGAAACCTGATAGCCTCAACCCCTTATTGTACTTACTATATAAAATTAAGGAAAGTAAGGTTAATAAAAGTGTAATGCATTGCAGGAGAAATGTAAAAATGGGATAAAGCCAAATGTTTCGGGGGCAAAGCACATTGGCTCCATACAATTACTTGCCAATAAATAATATCTCAAAAAAGTAAGGAAAATATTTTGCCAAAATGAAAAACAAGTTATTTTTGCACTCCCAAAACAATACAAGGCGAGCGATCGCCACGTATATTTCAGGGTAAATTCTTCCTTAGCTCAGTTGGTTAGAGCATCTGACTGTTAATCAGAGGGTCGCTGGTTCAAGTCCAGCAGGGAGAGCAAAAGGTTCTGGTTTATCCCAGAACCATTTTATTTAAACTCATTTAGTTCTTATTCTTCCTTAGCTCAGTTGGTTAGAGCATCTGACTGTTAATCAGAGGGTCGCTGGTTCAAGTCCAGCAGGGAGAGCAAAAGCCACAACAAACGTTGTGGCTTTTTTGTGTCTTACCATACCTATTGCTTAACTTCAGCAAATAAGAAAATACCATCTTATGAAGCCCGGTTTCATAGTATCTGTCATCACGCTATTTGCTATCCTGGCGAGCTCTTGCGAGGGTGTTATGACCATTAAGGGGAGCGTTTATGACCACGATACGCATCAGCCTGTTAGTGGCGTACAGGCCATTTTCATCCTTAACGCTAAAGATACAATGATAAATTGCCAGGACGACCCGACCGGCGTTAGTGATAGCAGCGCAGCATGTTATACGGATAGCGAGGGGCGATTTGCCGCCACCAGCGGGCTAATAGGCATGGTGCTACCCAACAAGTACGCCCTGCTATTCATCAAAAGTGGTTACGATACTTTATTGTTCCATGTATCGGACAAACATCATACGGACAGTATCGTAATGACGAAAAGGAATCAATAGGTGGTTGCATCTGTAGCTAATCCTTTACTTTTGCACCTGTTTTATGCCGTGCAACCACAAATTCCGCAAACACTTAACGCTCGAACGGCTGGACTTTGAGCCGGAGACGCTTATTGTAGGGTCATTCAATCCCGAATGGCCGGAGAACAATACGGCGCAATGGTTCTATGGCCGCACCGCCAATACTTACCTGTGGGATGTTTTGCCCAGGTTGTATGGTGAACCATCGCTGATGGACGCACCGGTTGCCGAATGGCAGGCATTTTGCCGCCGCAATAAAATCGCCTTTACCGACCTCATCAGCGCCATAGATGATGCCGACCCGGCCACAAAGAACCACGAACGCATGATGGGTGGCTTCTCTGACAATGCCCTGGTGTATAATTTCGATGACTTTGTGTTTACCAACGTGGCAGGCATCCTGAAAAAACACCCTTCTATCCGCAATGTATATCTTACCCGCAGTGTTACCGAAGCCTTCTGGCGCCACCTGTGGAACCCCGTAGCCCACCACTGCAGTGTGAACAACCTGCGAGAGCGTAAAATACTGTCGCCCGATGATAGCGTAGCCTACCACCATAGCGCCTGGAACCAGGATCATCCCGACCAAGCCATCACATCCCTCCCCGACTACATACTAATGCGCTGGCAGCAAGACTGGCATTTTTAAACCTATGATAACCACACTTGCTTATCTTTACACAAATTGATTGCAATTGAAGTTTTCAGAATTTGGATTTGACGACTACCTGATGGACGGTATCGACTCGATGGGGTATGTAACTGCAACCCCGGTACAAGAGCAGGTGATGCCCGCCATTATGGATGGCCGAGATATAATAGCAGCCGCACAAACCGGCACCGGCAAAACAGCCGCCTTCCTGCTGCCCGTGCTGCACAACATACTTAGTTATACCAAGGACGACGGTAAGATAAAGTGCATGATCATAGTGCCTACCCGCGAGTTGGCTACACAGATAGCCACTACGCTTGATGGGTTGTCTTACTTTACCGAGGTAAGTTCTATAGCTGTATACGGCGGCAACAATGGCAATGCCTTTGCCACAGAGCGTAAAGCTTTGTCTACAGGCGTAGATATTGTTATATGCACACCGGGCCGTATGATATCGCACCTGAACATGAACTATGTGCAGATGGACGAGCTGAAGTACCTGGTACTGGACGAGGCCGACCGTATGCTGGATATGGGCTTTTACGAGGATATCGTCAAGATCATCTCCTACATGCCTAAAGAAAGGCAGAACCTGATGTTCTCTGCCACCATGCCACCTGCCATCCGCAAGCTGGCCGGCAGCATACTGGTAAACCCGCTGGAGGTGAACATTGCCATATCTAAACCTGCAGAACAAATAAAGCAGGGTGTATTTTATGTATATGATGCGCAGAAGATAGGCCTGGTAAAGCATGTGCTCACACATGGCGAGTTCAACAGCGTACTCATATTCTGCAGCAGTAAGCTAAGCGTAAAGAAACTGACAGAAGACCTGCGCAGGGCCAAATTCTCTGTAGACCAGATACAAAGCGACCTGGAGCAGGAAAAACGCGAGCAGGTATTGCTGGACTTTAAGCACAAGAAGCTAAAAATATTGGTGGCCACAGACATATTGAGCCGCGGCATACATATTGAAGATATAGATCTCGTCATCAACTACGACGTACCGCACGATGGCGAGGATTATGTACACCGCATAGGCCGTACCGCCCGTGCTGCTGCCAAGGGAACCGCCTATACATTTGTGAACGAAAAGGAGCAATGGAAATTCCATAAGATAGAGAAACTGATAGAGCGCACTGTAGAAAGCCAACCGGTGCCGGCAGAACTGGGCCCAACACCAGAAGTGAAGGAATCGGCCGCACCCGATAAGAAAAAGAAGAACCGCAACAATAAGTTTAAGAAAAAGTAAGGTAGTTAAACTGGGTACCGTGGCAATAGCAATTTACCTGTCTGACGAAAAGCAATTTTTGTTCAATATTGATGACAAGCAGTGTGACCTGCTAACCAGCATATTTGAGGCCTATCGTTACAGAACTGGGCTTGTTATAGACCCTTACGGCAACTCAAAGCTTACAACAGAAAATCAACAGACGCTGGTAAACATCATTGACCAATATGTGAAAGAAACCGATCTTAACAAAGACAAACAAAAGACGACTGCAATACTTGAGTTGAGGGCGCTTATGAAATTATCTATTGCGAACAATTATACCCTTTTACTAGCTGGTGACTAATGTAATAATTAAGTTACGGCAATCAACTTCTTAAAATTTTCAATTTTACGAACTTCAAAAACAGCTATTCATATTTATGGGTTACAGAGTTGAACATGATTTTTTAGGTGAGAAGCAGATACCTGATACTGCCTATTACGGTGTGCAAACATTACGCGCACTGGAAAACTTCAATATTACAGGTATCACCAATGCTACTGAGCCACTGTTCATACAGGCATTCGGCTATGTAAAGAAAGCCGCTGCAATGGCCAACCGCGATTGTGGTGTGATATCGAACGAGATAGCTGAAGCCATTATGTTTGCCTGCGATGAACTGATAGCAGGCAAATACTGCGATCAGTTTGTTACCGACCTGATACAAGGTGGTGCCGGCACATCGATCAACATGAACGCCAACGAGGTGATAGCCAATATAGGCCTGGAGCATATGGGCCACAAGAAAGGCGAATACCAGTACCTGCACCCCAATAACCACGTTAACTGCTCACAGTCTACCAACGATGCCTACCCTACTGCGTTCCGCATAGCGCTGTACCGTAAGATAGATGAATACATAACTTCTGTTGAGCGGTTACAGATAGCCTTTGCACAAAAGGGAGAAGAGTTTGACCATGTACTGAAAATGGGCCGCACCCAGTTGCAGGATGCTGTACCTATGACACTGGGACAGGAATTCCATGGATTTGCCACTACAGTAAGCGAAGACATCAAGCGCCTGCAGGAAGCGCAGATGCTGATAACAGAGTGCAACATGGGCGCTACAGCCATAGGCACCCGCATCAACGCGCCTGAAGGCTACCCTGAATTGTGCACGAAATACCTGGCAGACATATCGGGCCTACCGATAACACTGGCCGAAGACCTGATAGAAGCTACGTCCGATACCGGCGCCTATGTACAAGTATCAGGCACACTGAAGCGCAGCGTTGTGAAAATATCCAAGATCTGTAACGACTTACGCCTGCTGTCATCAGGGCCACGCACAGGCCTTAACGAGATCAACCTGCCCCGTATGCAGGCGGGATCATCCATCATGCCGGGCAAAGTAAATCCTGTGATACCAGAGGTAGTGAACCAGACAGCTTACTATGTAATAGGCACCGACCTGACCATCACCCTGGCTGCCGAAGCTGGCCAGCTGCAGCTGAATGTAATGGAACCTGTGATCGCCTTCAGCCTGTTCACATCGCTGAAGTACATGGCCAATGCGCTGGACACGCTTACAGAGAAATGCATCAAAGGCATCACCGCCAATGAAGAAGCCTGCCGCAATATGGTGCTGAACAGCATAGGCATAGTAACGGCGCTTAATCCGTTGCTGGGTTACGAGATGTGCGCCTCTATAGCCAAAGAAGCATTGCAAACCGGCAAGTCGATACACGATATAGCGGTGACAGAAAAGCAACTGATAACACAGGACAAATGGGATGAGATATTCAATATTGAGAACCTCATACATCCCAAATTCATCAATCAATAAATGTAATGAGGGGGCGGTTATCCGCTCCCTCACTTTTAGGTTTTAACTTTTGACTTTTGACCTCTTCCCAACATCGGTACTTCTGCCTCAACAAGCCATATGATATGGTCTCCCAGTTCTGGAGCCCTGATAAGGTACGTGTGCTTGCCGATATTGACTTTAACTGGCCGGAGGGTACACATGCCATTGGGCGGTTGGACAATAATTCTGAAGGGATGTTGCTGCTGACCACTAATAAGAAGATCACCAAACTACTGTTTGAAAGTAAAGTGCCGCATAAACGTACCTACCTGGTAATGGTGCTGCGCGTGGTAACTGAAGAAACAGTAGAACAGCTGCGCAAAGGCATAGAAATAATTGTACAGGAAGGTGCCACCTATACTACCACACCCTGCGAAGTAGCACTGACACAACCACCCGCCGATCTCTATCCAAGCGCGTACAAACTAAATGAACGTGTACCCTACAGCTGGCTCAGCATCACACTTACGGAAGGCAAATACCACCAGGTGCGTAAAATGGTGAAAGCGGCAGGACATCCGTGCAAAAGGCTTATACGCACATCAATAGAAGATATGCAACTGGGCGACCTGCCCCCCGGCGCTGTAAGGGAATATAGCGAAGAAGAGTTTTTCAGGTTGCTGAAACTGGACACTTCATCACTTACCACGGTGTAGTAAGGTTATTGACTTTCGCATTTTTCTGTTACTATTGTACAGGTTTTCATCGTTAATGCTAAATCTCTCATCATGTCAAAAAAGATAATACTGTCTTGTATTCTTATAGCTACTGCAACCGCAGGCACTTTCGCCCAGGCATTCAACAAGCCTAAGATGGACAGCCTGATGAATGCTATCAGCAGCAATAATAAGGGCATGGGCAGCGTGGCCATTATGAAGGGTGGTAAACTCTTGTATACACGCGCTATAGGCTATAAAGATATTAATGGAGACAATAAACTGGCAGCAGATTATGCCACCAAATACCGCATAGGCTCAATATCTAAAGTATTTACATCCGTGATGATCTTCCAGCTGATAGAAGAACACAAGCTGACCCTGGACACTAAACTGAGCACCTTTTACCCCAAGGTCCCTAATGCCAAACTGATCACCATATCAGATATGCTCAGTCACCGTAGCGGCATTTACAATTTCACCAACAATAGCGAATACCTGCTCTGGAATGCGACACCGCATACTAAAGAGCAAATGCTGGACATCATCATCAAAGGTGGATCTGTATTCAAACCCGGCACCAAGGCCGATTACAGCAATTCTAACTTTGTACTGCTTGGCTATATCATAGAAAAGCTCACCGCGCATACATATAAGGAAGAGCTGGCAACGCGTATCACCTCTAAAATAGGGCTCAACAATACCTACTTTGGCACCAAAGCCGATCCGGCAAAGAATGAAGCCCATTCTTACGTTATGAATACCAAATGGGAGCAGGAGTCGGAGACCGACATGAGCATACCCGGAGGTGCTGGGGCAATAGTATCTACTCCATCCGATCTCGACCTGTTCATCACATCGCTATTCGGGGGAAAGCTCCTCAGCAAAAAAAGCCTTGATGAGATGACCACCATCAAGGACGATTACGGCCGGGGTATTTTCCAAGTACCGTTTGGCACTAAAAAAGGGTATGGCCACACCGGCGGCATAGATGGCTTCTCATCCAGCCTCGGATATTTTCCTGATGACAGCCTTGCGGTGGCCTATATCGGCAATGGCCAGGTAATACCGGTCAACGATATAGTGATAGGGGCACTGAGCATCTACTACAATGTACCATACAAAGTCCCTACGTTTAAGACCTTTGATGTTGCGGAAGCCACACTGAAGCAATATGCGGGTGTTTACACATCGGCACAACTGCCGTTAAAAATAACCATAACACTTAAAGGCAAAACGCTCTATGCGCAGGCTACCGGGCAAAACGAATTCCCGCTGGATGCTACCAATGAAACAACCTTTGAATTTGCACAGGCAGGCATAGTAATGGTATTCAATGCTGCCACCAACAGCATGCAGCTAAAGCAAGGTGGCGGCGCTTACGATTTCACCAAGGGCAAATAGATCAGCTGATCTGCCTGAATGTGAGATTGATCCTACCCTCCTGTATTTTGCTTTTGGGCAGGCTGTGTTCCCATATATGCTGGCTATCGCCCTGCATCAGCAGCAGACTACCATGTGGTAATGGCACACTGATTGCATGATCATGCTCTTTATAGGTCCTTAATTTGAAAATCCTGGGTGCACCGAAGCTAACGGACGCGATCACAGGTTGCAGGCCAAGCTCGCGTTCATTGTCTCGATGCCAACCCATACTATCATTACCATCTCGGTAATAGTTAAGCAATACGCTATTGAAAGCAACGCCTGCTATTTGCTCTACTCTTTGCTTTACATCCAATAACAAAGCCGTCCAGGGATGTATCTGCATGATAATACCCGAATAAGCTACAGCCTTCTCTCCATAGCAGGCAGTTAATCTGGGCTGCATCACCAGCTTGCCAAATATCTTTATCGGCTCTTGTGTCCAGGCTGTTTGTTGCTGCAGCTGTGTATATAGCTCATCACTCTCCGGCTTGCTGAACAATTCAGGATATAAGATCGCCTCACCACCAAAGGGCAGCAGATTGCTGGAGAATGGTTGGAAGAGTTGGGATTGCATCATTTATATAGAATTCATAACTATTCCCATGCATCACGCAATTCTTTTAATTCGCGTTCAACGTCCTCAATAGACTGAGCGGTCATACTTCCTTTATATTTGCTCCAGTCAACCGGCTTTTTATCAGGCTTTTCTTCTTGATCCTTGGTTAACCTCAGATTCTCAGGCAGATCTATTGGGTCCTTCTTCATCGAGAGTTTATCTGCATTTGTCATAAAATAAAATTACAACAATTACAATATTTAGTAAAACCTGCTTGTGTGCTTTAACAAAAAAGCAGTCAAAACTACCTCGTACCACATCATAACTATACCTTTGCCGCTAATATGTCTTTATTTACTACAAAAGGTGCCATCACCATTACCTGCCATAAGCGCATAGCGCCCTACCTGGAAATGGAGGTAAAAGAACTTGGCTTTACCATAGAGGAAACCTTTGTTACCGGTGTGCGCCTGATAGGCACCATCAACGATTGCATCAAACTAAACCTGAACCTGCGCTGTGCCAGCCAGGTGCTTTATAGCATAAAGCAGTTTACAGCATATAACGCAGATGATATTTACAAAGTAGCAGAAAGCATTGCCTGGGAAAACATCATACCCGATCCCGGCTATTTCTCTGTTACCAGTAATGTAATGAACGATACCATCAACAACAGTATGTTTGCCAACCTGCGTGTAAAAGATGGCATTGTAGACCGTATGCGCCTGAAACGCGGCACCCGCCCTGATACAGGGGCTGAGCTGAGGGGAACGGTAGTGCACCTGTTCTGGAAAAACGAACATGCCGAAATATTCCTCGACACATCGGGCGACTCGCTTGCCCGCCATGGCTACCGCAAGATACCCGGCCGTGCACCCATGCTGGAAGCACTTGCCGCAGCTACTATCCTGGCTACCCGCTGGGATAAAAAGACCGCATTTATCAACCCCATGTGTGGCTCTGGCACAGTGGCCATAGAAGCTGCATTAATAGCTACAAATACACGACCGGGTCTGTTCCGCATGAACTATGCTTTCATGCACATCAACGGCTATAATGAAGCGATCTACGAAAGCGAGATGGAGCTACTGGACAAGCAGATACAAGATATAAAGGGTGTGCAGATCATAGCCTCCGATATCAGCGAGCAGGCCATAATCAATGCTCAAAAGAACGCCAGAGCTGCCGGCGTGGCCGATCTGATCACATTCGAACTGTGCGACTTCAGGCGTACCACAATGCCGCAGGAAGATAAGGGAATATTGTACATGAACCCCGAATATGGCGAACGCCTTGGCGACGAAACTGAACTGGAAGAGACCTATGCACAAATAGGCGACTTTATGAAGCAGAAGTGTGGCGGCTATTTTGGGTACATCTTTACCGGCAACCTGGAACTGGCAAAAAAAATAGGGCTGAAAGCCAAGCGCCGCATAGAGTTTTACACCAGCACCATCGACTGCCGTCTGCTGGAGTATGAACTGTATGAAGGATCGCGCAAAGGGAACTTTACTAAAGAATAACAATAAATGCCGGGGCTAGCCCGGCATTTATTTTTATGTAGTAACATCAGGTGTAGCTACATCCGATAGTGATGCCGCCGCAGCCATGGCCAATTTATCTTCTTTGGTTCGGTACAAGATGAAGAATACATACTTCTCTGTTCTTACAATTCCTGCCCGGGTACTCAGTTTGCCAAGTGAGCTCAGATCTGTAGATAATATCTCAATGTATTCATTTTCTTTAAGCCAGCTATTTATCTTATCCTGCAACAAGATCAACTCATCATCATAAAAAAATTGCACCCTATTCATATTCAACTGGTTTGCTACTCTGCACTAAAAAGTTGTGCCAGCAAATCCAGCATTACTCTCAGGCCGGTTCCAGCAACTGCTTCACGCGTTCCATCGTCAGCGGCTTCTCTATATACCCGGCAACAAATCTGTTCTCATCAGCCTTCTTTTTATCATACGCATCTACCGATGAAGATAAAATATACACTGTGATCTGGTCGCGAACGGTTGCCTCCAGCTGTTCGAAGTGGTCCAATACATCCCATCCGCTAAGACCAGGCATATTGATATCGAGTAACATAATGGTATTGCCGGACTCCTTTGCAAAGGACCGTAACAAGTAATCTACAGCCTCCTGAGAATCTGCAAAACAGCTGATCACATTGTCCGGGCTTATCCGCTCAATAATTATCTTACATATCCTGTTATTTACAGGGTCATCATCAATAACTATAAAATTATTTGCTTGCTGTGCCATAGTATCGTTTGATTACTCGGTATCAAATTCTATAATGAACTTTGTCCCCTTATTTACTTCGCTTTCGATATGTATACGTCCTCCCAATGTTTCCACCTGAGTCTTCACCATATATAGCCCAATCCCCTTGCCTTCTGTATGTGCATGGAAACGCTTATATAAACCAAACACCTGCCCGCCTTTCTTTTTCAGATCAATGCCCAATCCATTATCCTCAAACTCAAGAACAATTTTCCCGTTCTGCTTATGGCTGGCAATATGGATGACCGGAGGAACGCCTGAACGACGATATTTGATACTGTTAGAGAGCAAATTATACATCACGCTATATAAGTAACTTTTTAGCGTGGTCATACCCTTCACTTCTGTAAAGTCTGTGATCACGTCCACTTTTTCATTCAGGATCAGGTTGCGGATACTTTGCTGAATGTCCGCCATCAGATCATCGAATAAAACCATTTCCTTATGCTCACTATACTCCTGCTTTACCTGCAATATATAATTCAGGTCCTTGATCACATCATCCAGCTTATTTACAGACGAAAGCAGCTCGCGCATCATTTCGGCCTGTTCTTCCGGCCCGATATCATCAAACTGCATGATATCTGCTATACCGCTAATATTGGCCACCGGCGCTCTTAAGTTATGGGATATGATGTAAGAGAACTGCTCCAGGTCTTTATTACGCTGCACCATGTCTGCCACAATACGGTTACGCTCCTGCTCTGCCAGCTTTCGGTCGGTAATATCCATGGCAATGCCCAGCACAGCTACCTCCTTACTGCCTGCAGGCACATACGGCACTTTGATAGTATAAAAAGTACGGCGGCTGCCTGCGCTGTCTGTAATAGCCAATTCAGGCAGTATCTCTGTGCGGCCGGTTGCTATCACAAGCCTGTCTTTATCGGCTAGCAACTCTTTGGCACCACCGGCATTTTTACCATCGGTAATAGAGCGGCTGATGAGCTGACCAGGCGTTTGCCCGAATAGCTTTGCAAAACTCTTGTTGACAAACAGCAGCTTACCATTCACATCCCGGGCATAAATAGCCTGCGGAATAAGGTCTATGATCAGCCTGAGGTTTTCCTCACTTTGCGCCAGGGTGTCTTCCGCCACTTTAGCGTTGGTAATGTCGTGCAGGATGCCGTGTAACCTTACGGGAACATTGTTATCGTCGAACTCATACTTACTTTCAGAGTATACATATCGCGTTTCCTCGCCCTTTAATATCCTGCAATAAAAGAATACGTTCTCATGAGATGTGCGCGACTCTGTGATCATACGCATCACCGATAACCTGTCTTCCGGATGTATAGCATTCAGATAACTTTCGAATATCGGCAGATCATCCTCTTCATTGTATCCTATTATTCGCTTAGCCTCGTTCGACCACGACTGCGCACCTGTGCGCAGATCTATCTCCCAATTGCCCAGCTTGGCTATCTCCTGCGCTTCGTTCAGTCGGAATTCATTGGTACGTAGTTTCTCTAACGTCTCTTTACGTTGCGCCTCCTTCTCAAAAACCTCCAGGCTAAAGGATATGTCGCCCGCCACTTCTTCCAGCATCGTGATCTCTTCCCTGTCAAACAGGTTACGTTCGGTAGCATACAGATTCAATGTACCTATAATAACACCCGATTTCTTTATAGGCAACACCATGATGGAATTGATGCCGGTATTGCGCGCATAAGGCCGCCAGCGCTGTATACGCCTGTCTGTCAATACATCGTTACTATAAAAATAAGTTCCTGTATTCAGTACTTTATCCGTAGGGCCGTTATCATCGTATTTGGTACTCAGGAACAGGGAGCGCTCCATAGCATTCATACCATTATCTTCCACCAGGTTCACGGTCTTTTTCTCTCTATCTATCAGGCCTATCCAGGCCATCTTGAACCTACCGGTTTCCACTGCTATACGGCAAGCTTCCCGAAATACATCTTCGGACGTAGAAGCGTGAACAATGGTCTGGTTAATGGCACTGATGAATGCGTAAAGTCGGTTGGCATTTACTATTTTCTTTTCCGTATGTATTCGTCCTGTAATATCTCTGGAATAACAGGCTACTCCAACTACTCTTCCCGCATTTCTAATAGGGAAAAATGATGTCTCCGTCCAAAGATCATGGGGTTCCAGGGTATGCTCTACAGAACTAAATGTCTCGCCTTGAAATGCCCGGTCGTAAAGCTCATTCCATCGGGCTACCTGCTGCGTACTGAAGCCAGCCAGGAGCTTACTGCCAGCTTTTGCCCTGGCGCCACTCATCTTAAATACCATCTCATCAAAGGCAGCGTTCGATGTAAGCAACCGCCGCTGGTGGTCTATACTCCAGATCAGATCATGCGTATTATTGATGAGTGCCGACAAGTTATTCCTATCGAATTCTATTTTCTCCCTTGCAGCCTTCTTTTCGGTAACGTCGCGTATCGTGATAAAAACACCTTCTACCGAACCATTTACTTCCATTACCGGTGTCATCAGGTTAAGGAAGAACACCTTTGTTTTGTTCCTTTTTTCAAATCCTATTTCCACTTCCCTTTTCTGGCCGTTCAGCACATCGTCCAACGGCAATGCATTGGCGTCGGTATGTTCATGCAGTTTCAATGCAGACACATGCACACCTTTTGCTATTGCCACATCCAGGTAACTCTGTAGTAG
Source organism: Chitinophagaceae bacterium (assembly GCA_947455215.1). Taxonomy (GTDB): domain Bacteria; phylum Bacteroidota; class Bacteroidia; order Chitinophagales; family Chitinophagaceae; genus Flavipsychrobacter. The sequence continues at coordinate 52,128 of CANGNA010000015.1, read as the reverse complement.
CTTTTGCGCGTTGTTGTTGTAGGATGTGACACAGAGTTGTCTGTCCAGCATGATAAATGCCTCGTCGGTGTGCTGCAACAGGCGTTCAATTTCCCTGTAACTGGCTTCCAGTTGCTGTTCGGCCTGTTTACGTTCGGTAACGTCCCTGTAGTTACATACTATAGCTGCCACGGCCGGGTCGTCCAGCAGATTACACATGTTGCCTTCCACATAAAATACCGGCGCATCACCATGCTGCTTTCTAAGGATAAAAGAAACAGCTATGCCGGGACTACCTAATACCTCTTCAACTTTATTCTGCACGTAGACAAGATCATCTGCATAAATATTGTCGTAGATGGAAGTACCACGTATCTGGTCCAGTGTTACATTGAAACTTTTCTCAACCGACAAACTACAATAACTAAGCTTCAGATCATCATCATAAAGCACCAGCATGTCTGCCGAATTTTCGGTGAGCGCCCTGAATTTATGCTCACTCAACTTCAACTCTTGCTCTGCCTTCTTCCGCTCTGTAATATCATTAAAGAACACAGCAATTCCCCCTTCATGCGGATAGGCTCTTACAAGCACCCATATGCCATACGTTGGGTAAAAAGCTTCAAATTCAGTATCCTTCTGTGTGTGCGCTACCTGCTTCAGTTCCGTCTCAAATATCGTCCCTTCCACATCCGGGAACAACTCCCATATGCTTTCTCCCGATACCTGGTCCCAACGGCGTTGTATCAGCTGTAGCGAGTTTTCATTAGCAAAAGTGAATCGCCAGTTTTTATCCAGGGTGAGGAAGGCATCTCCCATACCTCTCAGCAGGTTCTCTATTTGCTTTCGCTGTACTACAGCTTCCTGTTCTGCGCGCACCCTGTCGGTTATATCTATGTGCATCAGCACAATACCGCTATCTGCGGTGCTGTTCTCTCTCGTTATGATAACGCTCAACCAACGCTCGCCCCCGTACGGTCCAATGGCGTACTCCATACTATACTCACCTAATTTCCCGGCCAGTATGGCTCTTATAGCTATCGCTATTTTCTCTCCCGTAGCTCCGGCACGCTCCGCTATCTCTAGGTAGTTATCATCGATACCATAACTCATGCCGATAAACTGGTTGCCACTACCCGACCGCCGCCATGCATCATTTACGGATACGATCACACCTTTATTATCTATCAATGCAATGTTGGCCGGCAACGCGTTAAAGATGGAAGACATCCGCTCCGATAAGATGATCTGTTCCCGGTACACTTTTTCCACTTCACGCTTACTCTTCATCAACTGCTCGGCATTCAGCTTCCTTTCCGTAATATCTCTAAAGTTGGCCACTATCGACCTTACGTGCTCATCCCCGAGCAGATTGGTGAGTGTACCTTCTACCCATATATAATGCCCATCTTTATGCCTTACTCTACTGATCACCCAAACCGCTTTTGACGGTGACATGATCGCTTCCCCAAGCTTTTTTACCATTTCGGCTTTATCCTCTTCATGGAAAAGATTCAGCGCATTTATATAACTGATCTCTTCGGGGGCATAACCGATCAATCGCTCTGTTGCAGGGCTTTGATAGCTGATGTGCCCTTTTTCATCATGCAACAGTATGGCATCATAGTTGTTATCCAACAGCGCCCGGAAATACTTCACCCTACCTGCAAGATCACGTTCTGCAATACGCCTGAACGTGATATCATTAGCCAGTATCAACCTTGCCTTGCGGCCCTCAAATTCTATTTCGTGCCCAAATATCTCTACCTCTATTACGCTTCCATTCTTTTTCTTATGAGGCCATATCCCATGGTAAAAGTGCTCTTGAGAAAAAGCCGACTGTTGTTGCGTACTTATAAACGCGGCATGCTCTTCATCAGGCCTTATGTCCAGCACGGTCATCTTTAAAAACTCGTCCCTACTGTAGCCATATGTTGTTTCTGCAACTTCGTTCACCTCAAGAAAGGCATAAGTATCAGTGTCCATCACCCACATAGGCAACGGGTTATTTCTGAATATGTGCTGATACTGTTCCTTAAGCAGATTGAATTCCGTACGGCGCTGCTTCACTTTCTTTTCCAGCTCGTTATTGAACTGCAACAAACGTTCCTCTGTGCTCTTCTTGTCAGAAAGATCCCGGGTTATTTTACCAAATCCGGTCAATACTCCATGTTCATCGTACACCGGAGTGATCAATATACTACCCCAAAAACGTTCACCTCCTTTCTTCACGCGCCATCCTTCCGTCATGGCCTTACCTTCAGCTATAGCTTGCTGTAGCAGGGCTTTCGGCAGCGCTGCATTCCTGTCCTCAGGGGTATAAAATATACTAAAGTGCTTGCCTATTATTTCGTCTGCACTGTATCCCTTTATCTTTTCCGCACCTTTGTTCCACGTAGTTATATTACCATTGGCATCCAATAGCAATATGGCATAATCAGCTATGTCCTCTATCATTTTCTGATAGACGCCTTCCGTCGCATTGATCATACTTCGTGCATGTCCCATTTATTGGCGCCGCTATAAGTTTAGCCTTAACAATTACCTTTTTTCATTTCAAAGCAAAATACTGTACCCTGCCCTGCGGCATCATCCACCCATATGCGCCCTCCATTCATTTCCACAAAATCCCTGCACAACACCAGCCCCAGGCCTGTACCTTTTTCGTTATCAGTGCCGGGCCTGCTGGCGCTGTTCAGTGTAAACAGCTGCTCTTTAAGCGCGTCCGGTATACCTACCCCTGTATCGCTAACGTAAAAACACACGTTGTCATTACTACTGTCGCATACGCCTATCTTTACCTGCCCTCCCTTAAAGGAATATTTGACAGCATTAAATAACAGATTTCTTACCACAAAATCAAAATGTGAGGGATCCGCTTCAATACAAATAGCAGGTGGCACCTCATTAACTATTTGCAATTGCTTCTCCATTGCCTGTTCCTGTATTAGCCGCATGTTTATAGCCACATGTTCATTTGCTATGAACGATTCTTTCTGGATACTGATGCCTTTGATCTCCCTGCTTCCCCATAACAATAAGTGGTTGAGCGTTTCCAGGGTCGCCTGGCTGTGCTTCCCCAATGTTTTGTAGACCTCCATCCGATCTGTCGATGTCATGTCTCCATCGCTATCTTCAAGCACGCGCAACATACCGATGATCGTAGTGGTGGGAGCCCTCAGGTCGTGACCAATGATTGAAAATATTTTATCCTTTATTACATTGGCCTTTGCCAGTTCTTCCCTTTGCGATCGTAATGCTTCATTCAGCCTGTTGGTTTTACGGTACGATGAGAATACCACCACCAGCGCCAGCAAAGCTATAACAGCCACAACTATTATGGCATTACGCTGCAGGTTACGCTCGTAGTTTTGCCGGGTTAATTGAGCTACTTCTCCTTGCGATCGGTTCAATTCATACAACGCTTGTAAATTAGCTATCTCGGTATTCTTCTTCATACTGAACACTTCTTGCTCCTCACGGGTACTTGTGTCAAGGTATAAATAAGCGTCTTTATAGTTGCCCTGGTCAAAACACACATCTGCCAATGTGCTGTAGATATTCACCACCAATGGCCTTTGCCCCCCTTCTTTAGCTTTCCGCAATGCTTCCTTTAATAACGGCATTTTTTCTTTAGGGCTCACCACATGGTCCAGCAAAGCTATATTCAGCAGCAGGTTGGGCACATCGTAGGGCATGCTGCGTTCCCTTGCTATGCGTAGCCCTTCATTAAATATTTCCAGCGCACGGGCATCGTTGCCGGCCCTGGCCTGTGCGATACCCATATTCAGCAACAGGCCCAGCTTTATATAAATGAACTTTTCGGTGGTGCAAAGCGACAAACCAGTATCAAAATACCGGAAAGCCAACTTGTCATTTTCTTTTATACCCTCCACAATACCCATATTACTATACAGGTAGGCCATATTCAGCGTATCGCCTGTTTTGCGGCTTAACTCAAATGCATATTTAAAATACTCAGTGGCCTTGTCCAGGTTATTAAGGCTTTGATTCACTACCCCCAGCTTTATATATGCCTGCCCCATGCCCATGGTATCGTGCATATGCTCCCATATGGCAAGTGCCTTAAGAAAATACCTGGTCGCTTCCTGGAAGTTCGCCTTGGTGCCCTCTACCACACCCAGCTCATTTATTACCGCAGCCCTCTTTTTATTGTCGCCCAGCACCGTGTATATTTCCAGCGCCCTTTCCAGGTTGTCTTTAGCGATCACCAATTTCCCTTGCTCGCGGTCCATTATCCCCTTTTGCCACAACAAGTATGCTACCGACGTATTGCTTTTAAGTGCTTCAGCCAGCTTAAGGCCTTCGTCAGCCATTAGTATGGCAGAATCCAGGTTGATGCGCTTGTAATATTTCAGAGCATCTTTATATAAGTTCAACTTGTTTGTATCGGCCGGGGCCTTCGCAATAGCCAGTCGTATAGCTTTAATATCCTGCTGTCCGTATGCATTAGTGATCATTATCAATACCAGCACCTTGCATAGCAGCATTTTGCTCCAAAATTTCATAGGTCTCCTCACAATCCGCTAAAGTAAACTATGTTTTCCGTTTGTTAAGAAAAAATGTAGCTGTTTTTTATTACAATTCAACAATTAGCATATTTAATCAACCAATTATTAACCTGTTATTATTTACCCGTAGCCCTTATGTCTCATTTTTTAATTGTATACTGCTGACCGACACTTTTTTCCGGGATCCACCGCGATTATTTAAATTTTGCTTTTGAATTTTGGCAGCACTCCTTTACCTTTGCACAAAATTTACTAAGACTTAATTATTTTTTATATTTCTACTTATGCCAAACGTTGGTAAGATCAAACAAATAATCGGTCCGGTTGTGGACGTTTATTTCGGTGGTGGTAGCAAATTACCGGAGATTTATAACGCGCTGGAACTCACACGTGAGAACGGTGACAAGCTTGTACTGGAAGTACAGCAGCACCTAGGCGAAGACAGCGTTCGCGCAGTAGCGATGGACGGTACTGAAGGCCTTGTACGTGGTACTGAAGTAAGGGATACAGGCAAAGCGATAGCCATGCCTACAGGCGATCAGATCAACGGCCGTCTCTTCAACGTTACGGGTAATGCTATTGATGGTTTGCCTGAGCCGGATAAGACAAACGCTCGTCCTATCCACGCAAAACCACCAAAATTTGAAAATCTTACTACCTCTTCAGAAATACTGTACACAGGTATCAAAGTTATCGACCTTATCGAGCCTTATGCAAAGGGTGGTAAGATCGGTCTTTTCGGTGGTGCCGGTGTGGGTAAAACTGTATTGATCCAGGAGCTCATCAACAATATCGCAAAGGCTTACGCAGGTTTATCTGTATTTGCCGGTGTGGGCGAGCGTACACGTGAAGGTAATGACCTGATGCGTGAAATGATCGAAGCCGGTATCGTGAAGTATGGCAGCAAGTTCCTGCACAGCATGGAAGAAGGCGGCTGGGATCTTTCTGCAGTTGACCTGAACGAACTGAAAGACAGTAAAGCAACATTCGTATTCGGACAGATGAACGAACCACCGGGAGCACGTGCGCGTGTAGCCCTGTCTGGTCTTACCCTTGCAGAATATTTCCGCGATGGTGACGGCACAGGTAAAGGAAAGGACATCCTGTTCTTCGTAGATAATATCTTCCGTTTCACACAGGCAGGTTCCGAAGTATCGGCCCTCCTTGGTCGTATGCCATCAGCGGTGGGTTACCAGCCTACACTGGCTACAGAAATGGGTCTGATGCAGGAGCGTATCACCTCAACAAAAAATGGTTCTATCACTTCCGTACAGGCCGTTTATGTACCTGCGGATGACTTGACCGATCCGGCTCCGGCAACTACCTTCGCCCACCTTGATGCCACTACGGTATTGGATCGTAAGATCGCTGACCTTGGTATCTACCCTGCGGTAAGCCCACTGGAATCTACTTCACGTATCCTTACACCAATTATCGTTGGCGATCTGCACTACAACTGCGCTAACCGCGTTAAGCTGATCCTTCAGCGCTACAAGGAACTGCAGGATATCATCGCTATCCTGGGTATGGATGAATTGAGCGAAGAAGATAAGATGACAGTATCACGCGCACGTAAAGTACAGCGTTTCCTGTCTCAGCCATTCCACGTTGCTGAAGCGTTCACTGGCCTTAAGGGTGTGCTCGTTCCGATCGAGGAAACCATCCGTGGCTTCAACATGATCATGGACGGCGAAGTAGACGAATATCCTGAAGCAGCCTTCAACCTGGTTGGTAGCATCGATGACGCTATCGCTAAGGGTAAGAAGCTGATGGAACAAGCGAAAAACTAATTAGCTGATGGGAATGATTAGCTGATGTGCTGATTATTCCCATCATATTTATATCAGGTAGACAAGCAAGATTAGTGCATGCAATCAGCTAATCAGCTAATTATCAAATCAGCTAATCAACAATAAATGCAATTAGAAATATTAACTCCGGAGCATAAAGTGTACAGCGGCCCTGTATATGGTATTCAGTTGCCTGGCGTAAACGGTTCCTTCGAAATACTTGATAACCACGCTGCTATGATAGCTGCATTAGGCAAGGGTAAAATGAAGGTGCTGGTAGACAAGCACAATACCGAAGTATACGAGATAGCTGGCGGCTTCGTAGAAGTACTGAACAATAAAGCAAGTGTATTGATAGAAGGTGCTACAGCACTGGCATAAGGTACTTGCCCACAAGTATAAAAAAGTAAGGCCCCGAATATTTCGGGGCCTTACTTTTTGGCATCAAATTTGATACATTCGCATATATCATACACTAATCATCACCGCCTATGCCTTTAAAATTCAACCTGTGTACAGGTGTCTTGCTTACTGTACTATCTACAGCACAGGCACAAAATAAAAACAGCGTCCTCGTTGAGCTCAGCGGCGCCTACCACCAACGGAGTCTGGACAACGATACCGGATCTTTTTTTAAGCCCGCCTCGGTAAGTCGGGCTGCTATTGCGGCACGTGTGGGCTACAGTTTTACCCAACATTTGTCGGCTGGCCTGATAGCGGAGTATACCACCGCCGATAATATAGAAGCGTCTTACACAACGGTCGGAGGGCTTACATATTACACTACCGCAAAAGAAAGGACCTATGGATGGGCAGCTGGGATATATGGCCGCTACACCTATTCTGTAAACAACTGGCTTTTTATCTACGGCCAGCTGGACGCGGAGAAATACAAGATCAGCAAAAAGGTGCTGGAAACCTCTTCCCCCCCCGTGATCTCTATGCCCGGCGATTACACACTTGTTCCCGACCCTGCAGATGGTATCGCAGCCCGGCTATTGCCCTGCATTGGTTTGAATGTAGCTCGTGGCTTTGGGATCGACCTGAGCGTTGGCGGTATACAATACAACCAATACAGCAACGATAATGTACAAAACAGTACATTCTCTGTCACACTGGGTCAGCAATTCAGGTTGGGCCTCCATAAATTCATCAAATAAACAACGCATCAATTCAAACTTTAACCACGCTACAATGAAAAAAATCATCATACTCACTGCATGTTGCGTACTTTCAGCTATACAGCAGACCTACGCTCAAAATAACACCTGGCTGATACAGGCCGATGGCGCTTACAACCACACCAAACTGGAAGCTAACAACTCATCATACGCTGTACCCACCACCGTCGGCTACTGGAACCTGGCTACCAATATCGGATTCAAAATAAACCATAATGTGCTGGTGGGTGTGTTATTGGGCTACGGCCAAAAAGACTATATAGACTACGCCTACTACAGTTCATCCGGCTACAAAACAAGGGTATCCACCTTTGCTGCCGGTGCCTGGGGCAGGTATACATACGAGATCAATTCATGGCTTTTCATTTACTCGCAGCTTAATGTCGTCAAGTTCAGTAAAGATATCAAGCAGATAGAGGAATATACACAACCACCTGCCGCCATCCCGTCAGACTACTATGGCACACCGGTAAAAGGCGATGGTCTTAGTGTGAGCCTCTTCCCTGCTGTTGGCTTTAATATCATCAATGGCTATGGTATCGACCTGAATCTGGGTGGTATATCGTACGCCAACAATAAGCCTACCGGCATTACCGAAAAAGAGTTTAGTGTCACGCTCGGCCAGGAATTCCGGTTAGGACTACACAAGTTCATTAACAGCAATGGTAAAAACAAAAAGAAGAAAGAAGAAGAAGCTAAGTAATTAAACACCCAAATATTAAAGGCAAAATGAGATGTCAGATGGCATCTCATTTTATCTTTAGATTCAATCTGATCATCGATCAGATATTTAAAAGACATAATAATATTAACCTATCTCCGTTATAGTGAACACAACTGCCACACTATATGAAAAAACTATTGACCATCACTTGCCTGTTATTGGCAACAATCTCTGTTAATGCCCAGAAGTATACCTGGCTAATAGATGCTAGCGGCTTTTATGATCACCAAAAAGACAATTATGCATCCCTTAATAACTGGCAAGCAGACCTGATTGTCGGAAAACAGGTTGGGAAACACTGGGCATTCGGATTATCCTGGAGTAAAGGGGAAAAACAATATCTCAAATCTGACACTGCATCCTATAATTCGGCATTTGGCCCTACAGTCTATACCATATATTTACCATATCACCGGTCGATAGATAAATTGGGGTTATGGGCAAGGTATGTGTATAATATCAACAAACGTTTTTTCTTTTATGTCCAGTTAAATGGCGGATTTGTGTTTAGAAGCAATGAAAGCCAGTTTGGCACGCGTTTAGGCCCAAGTACACCCTTAACAAATGCAGGGATAAATACCGAAACGCCCTATTACCGGGACAATGGCTTTGTTAATCTTACTCCCGCAATTGCAATGACCATATATAAAGGATATGGAGTTCATGCTTCTATAGGTGGTATCCAATATGAACATAGTGGCGTCTACGGCTTCGATAATTATGACCGTGTAACAATAGACTTTGCAAAACAACTCTCTATCGGCATCCAAAAGATAATCAACACAAAAAAGAGCCGGAAATTAATGCAGGACAAAAAATAAACCGCTTAGGCATTCACTTTCGGGAGGAGCCGTTTCCAAAATAAATTTGGGAACGGCTGCTGCAGTAATGTATATTGCACTAAAGCGATTGCCTGTTTGCAGTTGTTGGGTCATTTCGATCCGCTCCCGGTTCCCGTTTCCATTTCCGGTCCGTTTCCGATTTTACCGGTTCATTTCCGGTTTTTACTGGTCGTCAAGTTACATAATTTCAACGCAAACAATTGACCATCAAATAAATACACCATTCTCACTTCCGGAAATACGCACAAAAGAAGAAAGCCCACTACCGGTAACTGGCGCCCGGTAATTGCTGAAACCCGTAAAGTGCCGAGACAAAGAAGTACATTATCAAATCGTCAGATTTCGTAAATTGAGCGATCAGGCTATTGAGCCATTTCGCAATTAAATAACTACCTTTGCAGCACTAAAAAGCATACGTTTTTTATTATGAAATTTACCTACTACGGACACTCGTGCTTTGCCGTTGAAACAGCCGGCAAAAAGATACTTTTCGACCCGTTCATTTCTTACAACGAACTGGCTAAAAGCATTGATATCAATTCTATAGAAGCAGATTTCATACTCGTGTCACATGGTCATGGCGATCACGTGGCCGACCTCATTCCTATCGGCAAGCGTACCGGCGCCAAAGTGATCGGCGCATACGAAATAGTGGAATGGGCACAAAAACAAGGCATCAAGAATGCACATCCTATGAACTTCGGCTCAGCCAATTTCGACTTTGGCCGCCTGAACTTTGTACCGGCATGGCACAGCAGTACCCTGCCCGATGGCACTCCCGGTGGCAACCCAGGCGGTTTCGTGGTACACGGCGAAAAGCCATTCTACTACAGCGGCGATACTTGCCTGATGATGGACATGAAACTCATCCCTCATTATGCCAAGGTTGACTTCGCAATATTGCCAATAGGTGGCAACTTTACTATGGATGCCGATGATGCGATAAAAGCAGCTGAGTTCATCCAGTGCAAAAAAGTGATCGGTTGTCACTTCGACACATTCGGTTATATCAAAATAGACCACGATGCAGTAAAAGCTAAATTTGCAGCAGCGGGTATAGAACTGATACTGCCGGAGATAGGTGCAACAATAGAATTGTAAAAAATTTTGACCTTGCGTCAAAACTTGTCTGAGCAGAACTTTATACTTTCTACTTAAGACTTTATACTAAAGAAAATGGCAAAAGTAATCGCAATAGCGAATCAGAAAGGTGGCGTAGGTAAAACAACAACTGCAATCAACCTTGCAGCTAGTCTTGCCGTACTGGAATATAAAACTCTGTTGATCGATGCTGACCCCCAGGCCAACAGCACTACGGGCAATGGCTTCGACCTGAAGAACATACAGCTGAGCCTGTACGACTGCATGGTGAACGAAACGCCTGTGAACCAGGTTGTACTGGAAACAGAAACGCCTAACCTGTACCTGTTGCCCAGCCACCTGGACCTTGTAGGTGCGGAGATAGAGCTCATCAACCACCCCAACAGGGAGCATGTATTGCGTAAGGCACTGGAGCCGGAAATGAACAATTATGATTTCATCATCATCGACTGTTCGCCTTCACTAGGCCTTATTACCGTCAATTCATTGTCTGCATCCGATAGTGTTATCATCCCGGTACAGTGCGAGTACTTCGCCCTCGAAGGCCTGGGCAAATTGCTCAATACCATCAAGATCGTTCAGACACGCATCAACTCTGAACTGAAGATAGAAGGCATCCTGATGACCATGTACGATGGCCGCCTGCGCCTGAGCAACCAGGTTGTAGAAGAGATAAAGAACCACTTTGCAGAACTGGTATTCAATACCATTCTGCACCGTAATACAAGGCTGGGCGAAGCACCAAGCTTTGGCAAACCAGTATTGCTGTACGATGCCGAAAGCACCGGTGCCGTCAACTACCTGAACCTGGCCAAGGAAATACTGCAGAAGAACAACCTGACCAAAATAAAGAACGAGGATAAAATACTGGAGAAATAAGCATGTCGCAAGTAAATAAGAAATCTGCGCTGGGTAAAGGTATACGCGCGCTGCTGGACAATATAGACGAAGAAATAAAGGCACCAAAACCGGGCGTACCTGGCACAGCAAGCGGCGCAGCTACACCCAACAGCGGCACAATAGCGCGCATACCAGTTGAGCAGATAGAAGTAAACCCTAAGCAGCCACGACATGACTTTGACGAACAGGCGCTTAAAGAATTATCGGAAAGCATCAAGCTGCACGATATCATACAGCCGGTTACCGTTATCAAAACCGGCACCAATAAATACCAGCTTATCTCCGGCGAACGCCGCTGGCGGGCATCGCAGATGGCCGGCCTGAAAGATATTCCTGCCTATGTACGCACCGCCGACAGCCAGGAGCTGCTGGAGATGGCCCTGCTGGAAAACCTGCAGCGCGAGAACCTGAATGCGATAGAAATAGCCATGAGCTATCGCCGCCTGATGGACGAGTGTGAACTGACACAGGAACAGGTAGCCGATAGGATGAAGAAGGAGCGCAGCACTGTAGCCAACTACCTGCGCCTGCTGAAACTGCCCCCGGATATACAGAAAGCGGTACGCGATGGCCAGTTGAGCATGGGCCATGCCCGCGCTATCATTGCCCTCGATCATATAGACCAGCAATTGTATGCCTTCCGCGAGACGTTAAGCCGCGGCCTGTCTGTAAGGCAGGTAGAGCAGTTGGTTAAAGACATGGGTACCGAGAAGGCCTCTAAAACAGCGACACCGGCAGTGGCTAAGTTGCCACCGGCATACAAGCGCATAGAAGACAATATGGCCTCTCACTTATCTACACGGGTAAAGCTGGACCGTAAGAAAAACGGCAAAGGCAGCATCCTGATAGAGTTTTACAGCGACGAGGACCTGGAGCGCATCATGGATAAAATGAGTATTTGATAGAGAGTCGTAAGTAATAAGTCGAAAGTCGTTGCTTATTATTACGCTACCTCCGACAAATACCTGTTCAATACGGCACTAAGCGCTGAAAGCGCGAAAGACAATAGCCCGGGACATAGTCCCGGGTAACAATAAAACCTCAATAAGCCCTGTAAGGGCGAAAGATATTCTGCTTAAACAGGGCAGATACAAACTTGCCAAAAACACAGCTTTAGACTTTCTACTTACTACTTTATACTATTATGGATCCGTGGCAGAAAGAAGCAAAAGAACATCAGAAGCAGTATAAGCAGATGCTGGAGCGCGGCAACAAGAACAATATGCTCCGTGCCCTGCCTAAGCTGCATGATGAAGCCTTTGCCAAAATAGACTGCCTGCAGTGCGCCAACTGCTGCAAGAACTACTCTCCCCGCTTTAAGCAACCAGATATCAAGCGTATAGCTAAGGCATTGCGCATTAAAGAAGGAGAGCTGGTAGCGCGCTACCTGGTACTGGATAAAGAGGGTGATTACGTATCGCGCACCAAACCTTGCCCGTTCCTGGCCGAAGACAATACCTGCAATATTTACGACGATCGCCCTTCAGACTGTGCCCGCTATCCTTATACTGATGAGGATGTGCTGATCAAGCGGGTATCCCTTACACTGATGAATGCCACTGTGTGCCCCGCCACGCATTACGTAATGGAGCAGCTGCTGGCAACAGAAGGCCGCAAAGAAAAGTAAACTATTCGTACCCTGGTTGATGGAACGAGATGTACCTGCTGAGCCCTTCCTGCCGGTCGGCTAATTCTTTCATTGTTTCTACGGTACGCTCTCCGGCCGATTCGTAAGTATATTTATATGCTGCACCGCTTGAAAACCTGATAAAAATATGATCGGCACCCGCGCTATAAGCCACTACCCCGCTCTTCTTACCGCTTTTGCTTTGGTATGGTTTCATGCGTCATTGGTTACGGGTGGCTGTTAACAGCCTGCGCTGCTACAGGCTTATATATCTTCTCTACCAATGTATAGTACGGTTCAAAAAGATGATGACGGAATACATTATCACCCGCTTCCGGGAACTTAAGATAGTAATCAGCATCGGGCATTAACACTACCGATGTGCCGGCACGCATGTAGTTACTACTACGTGTATACGTTGGTTCGTCCAGGTGCCGCATATATTGCTTCACCTGCTTAAAAGCCATACGACCCACATATTTCTCGTAAGTGCGCTGGGCCTTCCGCGGCGTCTTCGTCAGTCGGCGATATACATAGTTGAGGGCAACCCTTACAATGCGCTTCTGCCCTTTGATCTGGCCTGCCGGGTTGCTGAATGGATTGGTCTTATTGAAGTCGGACAAGGTCTGTATAGATACCGGTGTCTCCGGCACCCAATCGGCAGCATTCACTACTGTAAAGGCCCAACCACCGCGTGTTATATAATCGTAGTCGTAAGCATAGTACAGGTTACCGGGCTTAGGTGCCGCACTGGCATAGGTCTTTATTGTAAGGTCGGCAGGCAGGTTACCATCCATCTGCTGGTAACGCAGATAAGAGGTCATCAGGCAGCTTAATGCCCCGCCCTGGCTGTGGCCCTCAACTATCAGTTGCCGTATGCCCTTACCGTAATACTCTTTTATCTTAGCCATCACCTCGGGAGCAAGGCTGGCCATGCCGATGGTCCAGCCTACATGCACCATTGCCTTAGGGTCTGCTGCCAGCTTGTAGTGAAACACCACGTTACTATCCAGCTTCAATGTGCCAGTAGCCGGTATCATGGCGCTATAAAAATTCTCCAGCCAGCTATCCATATCCGATGTTGTACCACGCAGGTTAACGATCATAACCGAGCTGTCTTTGTTCAACCAAAGGTCCCACCGATTGTGTAAGCCCACCTGCTTTCCACGGAATATCCTTTTGTATTGCGATTCTTTAGGAGTGGCTCCCCTGAACTCAGGATCTACCTGGTAGCACGAGCGGCGTAGTGTACCCTCATATTCATCGGCATCAAAACCCGGCTTCAACACCTGGCAGTAGCCAGCCGTGTGCATCATCAGCAATAATAATACCGTTGCGATCCGTTTACCCATGTAGTAAATTTAAACAATAAGCTGCCTTTACAACGCTTTAGCAACAGACATTACCTATACCGTTAGTCAAAATTCTGAAATCCTTAACTAAAGCAAAAGCGGGCACATAATATGCGCCCGCCTTGCTATTATATCGAGGCCACTACTATCGCACCAACTGCACCTTAGCCGTATAGTTCACGTCTGCAGATCTTACAGAGATAGTGTACAAACCATTTACAAGGTTACCCAGGTTCAGGTCAGCCGTGCCTGCGCCTGCTGTTATGTTTAGTGTATTGGCTATTACTGTGCGGCCGGTTACATCTGTTACTACAACATCGGCCACCTGCGCTGCAGGCACCTGCCAGGCAATATTGACTCTGCCCGATGAAGGATTAGGGAACACCACGACAGATGTGTTGGCAGTACTAACTGCACTTATGCCAACTGGTATAGGCGTGATGATGTGCGATACTGTATGCTGTATAAAGCTGGCCACCGCAAATGATGGGCTGGCTGAGGTGAGCGTGATACCTGTATAAGGCACAGTAGCATAGTTCAGCGAATCCGGGAATACATAGTAGGTGCCTGTAGGTATATTGCTGAAGGAATAATGGCCAGTCGCATCGGTACGGGTAGACTGGTATAATGTGCCTGTGGCATCCAGCAAGTACATCATCAGATTGTTGACCGGAGCACCATCTGTCGTGCCCTTGTTGGCACCGGTGGTCACATCGCCACCAATAAAGCCGGGGCCTGTTGTCACCGTACCGGTCATCAGGTTGATGTTGACGCCTGAGTTGACCGTAGCTGTAGCATGGGTGATGACATCGGCAGTGTTCCAATAGAGGCTACTGGTGTAGTATGTTGGGATGAAGCCTGTACCTGTAAGTGGCCCATCGAGCGGTGCAGCCTTGATGCGATAAGTACCTGCAGGCTCATTGAGGAATTGGTAAGCAGCACTGCTGCCGGCAGAATACACATCTACAGAATCTATGGCCGTGAGCATTGGCGCGCTATAGGCTATCAGCCAAACACGTACATGCCCTGTATAACTTGTTGGTGCAAAATATACACTGCCCGATATCTCATCGGCTGGCGTTACAGTAACTGTATAGGTAACAAATGACGGATCATAACAACCAACCGGGGTGTAGGTAACAATAACAGTTCCCGCCGATACGCCATGTAATATACCTGTTGTAGCATCAATTGTAGCGATGGCAGATGATACACTCCAGGCACCACCCGCAATACTTGCAGCCAGCGTAATGTCATGCCCAGCCATTACTGATGATGCTCCTGATATAGCACCTGGCAAAGTGATAGCATTAACTATGATCGTATCTGTAGCAACAGACGAGTTGCACAAACCAGTTACCTCGTAAGAGATAACAGCCGTTCCTACCGACAAGCCATGCCCTGCACCGGCACCATCTACGGTAGCCACTAACGGCGAGGCAGAAGTCCAGGTACCACCCGCGGTTGTTGATGTGAGTGTGAAAGAGGCACCATCGCAAACAGATGAGGGGCCACTGATAGTGCCTGCGCTAACCAGACCGCTTGTGGTATAGCTTGCCGTAACAGAGCCTGATACCGGAGTGCCTGCACACATAGTTGTATAGCTATACGTTATAGTTGCAGAGCCAAAAGATAAAGGTGCTGCTACCGTGCTCCAGTATGTTGTTCCGCCCAAATGAATAACAGCGGAATCTGACGAATGCCATGTACCTCCACCCAAAGTATCGCTTAGTGTTACTGTAGCTCCCAGACACATAGTTGGCGAAGATGCATAAATAGGACTTGGTACCGGAGTCGCAACGACAGTAAGAACCGCAGTGTCGTTGTCGGCACCACAACTATTAGTAACACTGTATAACACCAAATAGGTGCCGGGTATAGTTGTAGTAACTACCCCTCCGGCAATTGACGCATCCGCAGATGGGGATATGAACCAACTACCGCCGGTAACTGAAGCATTGAATGTATCGGCAATGCCGAGGCATGAAGCAGAAGGCCCGGTTATAGTTCCAGCATCGGGGGCTGCAAGAACAGTAAAACTGCTGGTGCCTGTAATGGTACCACATACCGGATTATGAACGTTGTAACCAACAAAGCCGGTCATACCGGCATAAACACCAGAAAGTACACCGAACGCATCTATAGAGCCTGCAAGTGCCGAAGTGCCGGACCCCAGATACCAATCCCCACCGGCCGGCGTAGCGACAAAGCTTGCTGGACTACCCGCACAAACGGGCGCAGGCGCTGTTATATGTACAGTATTTGTTGAATCAGGTACCGGCACAGTAATATCAAATGTGACGTATGCCGAGGATACACATGCTGACGCAGGAAATGTATAGGTCATAACGGTGTTTCCCGCACTAACCCCCGTTATTGTGATGAACTCTTCCCAGTTGATACTTATAATGGCTATTCCGGGATCGGCAGAACTCCACGAGCCATGAGGTATCGAGCTAAGTAGTGAATCAATGCTATTGACACATACAAAATGATTCCCGGTAACAGACCCGGTAGAAACTATAGGATGTACAGTGACGGGATGATAATGTATCTCTGTGTCGGCACAGCCACCGGAAATTGAAGTTGAGATCAAAGTGTAACTTATGTTAGCAGTTCCTGCAGATATACCCAAAACATTGCTCCGCGGGTATGTTGCTGACACCGGACTAACGGTGGCAACTGCAGGATCACTACTAGACCATGTGCCGCCGGGAATGCCATAGAGGCCTGTTGTCATTGATATTGTTGCGCCAACACACATGCCTATGTCTGATGTTGGCAGATAACCAAATAACAACGTATCGGCACGCACACCCGATACACGCACCGGGTGAGTGGCACAAGCACCGGCACTAAAATAAACAATATTAGTTGTACCTGCAGCCGCTCCACCCACCACACCAGTGCCATCTACTGTAGCAATAGCAGAATTACCACTCGACCAAATACCTCCACTCGCAGCAATGGATAATGAGATAGTAGTACCGGCACACATTGCACTATCGCCGGTAATTGACGGGCCCAATGCCGGGTAGACATGAAAGGGAAGTAAAAATACTATGAGACCAGGCGTCATAACATTTAAATATGTTAATCCGGGAGTCAATGGATGTACGATGCCGGTAAATGAATCGATAGTGGCAACAGAAGGATCGGAACTAACATAATAATCGGAAGACCACCTGCGGATTAATGTGGATGAGATATCAGTATTGTAACCTACACATCCAACGGTGTCAGGAGCAGCAAAAGCAGAACCGAAAGAGCAAACGAATGTCAATAGTAATAGTATCTTTTTCATAGGTATGTGTTTTAGCTACTTTAAAATTACATATTTTATTTATAAAACAAAAAAGCAGCGGATAATTATCCGCTGCTTTTCTATAGGTAACGTTTAAAAGCATATTAGTGCTGTACCTGTACTTTGGTAGTGTAGCTGATCTCTGCAGACTTAACAGAGATAGTGTACATACCGCTTACCAGGTTGGTCAGGTTCAGATCGCTGCTGCCTGCACCTGCTGTCATGTCAATAGCGTTGTTAGCTACTACGCGGCCCGTAACATCAGTTACAACAACTGTAGCATGCTGTGCAGTGGCTATGTTCCACTTGATGCTTACCATACCTGTTGTTGGGTTTGGTGCGGCAACTATTGATGCGTTAACACTATTGACGTTGTTCACACCAACCGGTACAGGAGAGATAACATGAGACAGTGTGTGCTGTACGAAGCTTGCAGCATTGTAAGATGTGCTGGTAGCAGTGATGTTGATGTTATCGTAAGTAACAGTAGTGTAGTTCAGAGAATCTGGGAAGATCTTGTATACACCGATAGGCAGGTTGCTGAATGAGTAGTGACCAGCTGCGTTGGTACGTACAGCCTGGTACAGTGCGCCAGTAGCATTGTCTACGCAGTACATCATCAGGCCAACAACCGGAGCACCGGTAGTAGTACCCTTGTTAGCACCTGTAGTTACATCGCCACCAATAAAGCCAGGACCGGAAGTAACAGAACCTGTCATCATATTGATGTTCACGCCCAGGTCGCCTGTACCTGAAGTATGAGACAGAACGTCGGCAGTGTTCCAGTAGAAGCTGCTGGTGTGGTAAGTAGGTACGAAACCAGTCCAACCAGTGAAGCTTGCAGAATCCGGAGTTGCAGCCTTAACCCTGTAGGCGTTAGTTGGTTCAGAGCCGAACTGGTAGTGCACTGAAGTACCGGAGCAAAGAACAACAGTAGAGTCTACAGCAGCGAGTGTAGTACCTGTAAGGGTGATGAGCCATACTTTAACGGAACCATAGTGAAAAGAACCGAAGCTGATATCGCCGGCAATACCGTCGAAAGCAGTAACTGTGATCGGATAAGTAGTGCTGGCAACGCCGCCGCAACCGCTTACAGTATACGTTGCTATTGCGCTACCTGCTGTAAGGCCGGTAACCATGCCAAGTGCATTAATAGTTGCTACAGAAGAAGGCGCCAGACTCCACGAACCACCAGAAACAGTTTCAGACAGGTAAATGCTGGAACCTGCAACAACAGATGAAGCGCCGGAGATAGTGCCGGGATCGGTAGTGTTGATCACCGAAACATTAGCTGTAGTAGATAAAGTACCGCAACCTGTGCTTGGCACTGTGTAAGTAATAGTAACAGTACCCAGAGACACGCCAGTGATCATAGCAATAGTAGAGCCTGTTGAACTTACTGTAGCTATGGCAGGATTAGAGCTGGTCCACGTACCACCGGCAGAACTGTCGATAGCTGTGATGACAGAACCTACACATACAGTTGAAGGCACCATGATCGGATCGAGGTAAGTGCCGCTTACGGTAACAGAAATGGAGGCATAGCAGCCGGCAGAGTTCACGTAGCGGATCTCAGCAACACCGGGATAAGCACCACCTACATGACCAGAGGCATCTACAGTAGCGATCCAGCTGGTGGCTGACGTCCAGGTACCACCAGGAGTAGCATTACTAACGGTAATTGTGCTACCCACACAAACTGAAGTAGCAGAGGCTGTAATAGCAGTAGGCGTTGCATTTACCGAAAGTGTAAGTACATCGGTAGCCAGGGCTGTGGTGTAAGAGATAGTGGTAACGCCCGTGGTAAGTCCTACAGCCACACCGGTAGCAGCATCTATAGTTGCCACTGAAGGGTTACTGCTAGACCATACGCCACCGGTAAGACCACTGTCGGCATAAAGAATAGATGATCCTGAACAAGCCACGTGCGGGCCTGAGATCGAAGCGAATGATGCAATGCAGAGCACCATGGCCGATAAGGTAAGTAGAAGTTTCTTTTTCATTTTTTTGTGTTTTTATATTTGATTAAATTGTGGTTTCGATATTACTATTGACGTGCTGCTTTGATAAAATGTTAGACATCTGCCCAACTTTTTTTTCATAAAGTTCATAAAAATAGTTATATATCATTAATAATCAATGAAATAAACCGATTACCTTAAAAAAACACACCATGGTCTTTGATGTAGAACTGGAACACAACAGTGTACTATACCTATGCACTGTAATGGAGCGGCAGGGCGAAAACGCCATTTTTTTTGCAATAGATATACGCATACCCGGCAGGGGCGATAGCCTGAGTACCCAGGTGCACAGCCTGGAACTGGACAAATCACATGCCGGGCATTATATGTTCCGCACTGCTGTAGATGGATTGGCAACGGATATGGATCAACTGGCGGCAAAACTGGGAGAGGCTATAGAGGCCACCCTGTATAATAAATGACCATTGTAGCGTTCTGCGGCATTGCCTTGTTGTAAATACAGTACTTTTACAACATCAAGCAACCATTATATGAAGCAACAGGACGACTTTCTTATCAGCCTGAATAAGTACATCAGTGATTCAGGGTTCTGCTCGCGCAGGGAAGCCGACAAATTAATAGAGCAGGAACGTGTGACCGTAAACGACCACCCGGCAGGCAAAGGCTATAGGGTAAAACCAGGCGATGTGGTGGAGATAGACGGCGAGCCGTTGAAGAAAAATAAGAAGACCGTTTATATTGCCTGCAACAAGCCACAGGGTATAACCAGCACTACCGACCTCCGCGATAAGACCAATATCATTACCTTCCTTAACCATCCGTTGCGGGTATTTCCCGTGGGCAGGCTGGACAAGGACAGCGACGGGCTGATACTGCTGACCAACGACGGCGACATTGTAAATAAGATACTACGTGCCAGCAACAACCACGAAAAGGAGTATATAGTGGTGACCGACAAGCCCATCACCCCCGATTTTGTGCAGCAGATGAGCAATGGCATACCTATACTGGGCACCAAAACGAAGAAGTGCGAAGTGCGCCAGGAAGGCAATAAAAAATTCAGGATAACGCTGACGCAGGGCCTTAACCGACAGATACGCCGCATGTGCGAATACCTGGGCTATGAGGTGATCAAACTGACCCGTGTCCGCATCATGAACATCAACCTGGGTGCATTGCCGGTAGGCCACTGGCGCTACCTGGGCGATGACGAGATGAGCCGCATGAACCTGATGATGCACGACAGCAGCAACGAAGCGCAGGAAGAAGGTGCCGCTAAACCTAAAAGGAAGAAAGCCGCCACTACACCTGGTGCACCGCAAACTGAAAAGGAGAAGAAAGCCGTACAAAGAAAAGAAGCCTTTTTACAGCGCCAGTCGGGCAAGCAAACTGCGGAGCATGAGGAGCCGGAAACCAAAAAAGTAACCAGCCGTGCAGAAAAAGCAAGACGCGAGCGTGAAAAGTACCTGAAGGTAAAAAAGGAAACAGAGCAGCGTGTGGCCACAGCAGAAAAGAAAAAACATAAACTGCTGACCGAATTTGAAGGTGCCAGCTTCCGCGAACAGCAGAAAATGGCAGAAAGCGATAAGCCCAAGAAGAAGATGGGCTATAAAGAGTTCCGGGAGCAGGGAGCAAAAAAGAAAACCGGGAAACCAGCCAAGGGCAAAAGCGCCCCTAAAGCACGAACAGCGCCTAAAAAACAGGCACCGGGCCGTAAAAGAAAATAAGCTGACAATAAAAATGGGATGCTCTGAGTAGCATCCCATTTTCATTATATCAGTAAGATTCTATTAAAATTTGTATCCAATCTTAAAGCCGCTCTGCACAATACCGTTCAGGCCATCGTTGTTGCCGCCTACCCTATTGATGTAGGTGAAACCAAAGCCAAAGTCGAGGCCAAGATAGAAGTGAGGCGTGGGGTTGATGTTGAGTGAGTTGTTCACAATAACACCCAGTATGAATTTGCTTTGTGTATTATATTCCAGGTAGGGGATGCCATTATTATAATAATTACTGGTGGTCTTTTCACCAGCTCCTATCACCAATGATGGACCGATAGCATACTTCACAGTCCCTTGGCTGCTTGTAGGATAAAATTTGATGCCGGGCGCAAAATAGAACATCGCATCCTGGTGATCGCCATGGTCTACATTATTATTGAGGTTGAAGGTAGTAATGATGGGCAGGTAGTAAGAAACGATGCCTCCCTTATCAATACCCTTTTCGTAGCTGAAAGAGAGCCCTACGCCATTTTCTGTGAACTGTATAGGGGCAATGGCCAGGATATGATCGCCTGAAGATGCTTTTACGGGTGATGCTGTTGCAGCCCCTTCGGACTGAGCAAAGGCACTGCAAGATATAACCAGCGGAGCTATCAATAACAATATCTTCTTCATATATACTATTTAGTCTATTTTAAAAATGGAGTTTATTAATACCGGTAGCCTATCTTAAAGCCACCCTGTACCATGCCTGTAACACCTTTGTTCACTCCCCCTACATTATTGATATAGGTAAAGCCAAAACCAAAATCGAGGCCCAGGCTAATGTGTGCAGACGGGTTGATGTTGAGCGAGTTGTTCACCAATATACCCAATACGGTCTTGGTACCGGTTGTATAGGGATTGGTGTATGTCTGAGACTGCTGCCCATTCCACACCGTATAAGAGTCGCCGCCCGATGTTTTCTGCCCCACACCAAATACCAGCGATGGCCCCACGGCGTACTTCAACAATCCACGGCTGCCGGTAGGATAGAATTTGATACCAGGCCCCGTATATACCATGACGTCTTCGGGCTTATTTTTTTTACTTTCATCCTTGCTATCGGTATTAATAGTAGCTATTACCGGCAAATAGAAAGATACGATGCCATTTTTATCCAGCATTTTTTCATAGCTGAAAGCAATACCGGCACCATTCTCAGTAAAAAAAATGGGTGCAAAAGAGAATACCTCTTTACCGGTTATCATCGGCGAACTATAATATTGGGAAGGGCGATACGTATGCACATCACCTGAAGGTATAGCTTTATTATTGCTGCCATGAAACACCTCTTCTACCCCGCTCTGGTAATGTATCTTATCTACTTCCTGGAGAGATAATGCATATAATGCACCATTGCGGTCTTCCCAATGCCAGTAAATGATATTGTCTCCTTTTATCATTTTTATTTTTGCATCAATAACATTTCCATTCGACTGGAAGATCTTATCCTGGGCAAAAACACCCGTTGCTACAAAAGAAAGGAGACCAAGAAATGCGATCTTAAGGTTCATATGTGCGTGTTTGGAGTTACTACAGCATTAATTATGCCAAAAATTGCTCGGCACATCCCCACACTGCCTATCAAAACTTATAGCCAATCTTAAAATTACCCTGAACCAGCCCGTCAACACCCTGGTTGCGGTCCATGAACTGATTGAGGTATGTGAAGCCGAAACCAAACTCCAGCCCCATATACAGGTGAGCCGTAGGCTGAAAATTGAGATAGTTATTTACTATTACGCCAAGCTGGTATTTAGACCCTTCCTGATCTGTACCATAATAGTAAGACGAATACAGCGGCATCACAACATCATAATTTTCGTGACGCTGACCAGCACCAAATAGTACTGACGGGCCGATAGCGTATTTCACCTTACCCTTCCACGATGTAGGATAGAATTTCAATCCCGGCATGAAATAGAACATGGAATTGGTATACGACGTATTACTCATATCGAATGTAGCGGCCACCGGCAGGATGTAGGAAACAATACCCCCGGCATCCAGTCCATGCTCGTAACTCAGTGAAAAACCAACACCATTATCGGTAAACTGCATAGGTGCTACCGCAAGTATACTGAGCTTAACCGGGTTTACCTTACCACCCTCATTCATATGAATACCGGTTGGCAATGGCTTATTACCCGTTTCCGTGCTTTCGTCTTCATCCCTGTTTTGTGCCAACGCAGCAAAAGAGCAAGTAGTAAAAAGCAGTGCACTCAGAATAGCCTTACGCATATTATATTGATTTTGACTCGTGAAAGTAATATAGTTAACACTAATAAACAAAATTGCCATATGGCCCTTCTATTACCAGTTCTTTCTTTTCAGCATCCTCCACATAGCCAGAGATACAGGCATCGATATTGAATGAAGCAGCTATCGCTATGATACTTTCAGCCGTTGCCTTATCTGTAAATATCTCCAACCGCTGCCCCATGTTGAATACCTGGTACATTTCCCGCCAGGTAGTACCGGCAGATTCTTGTATCATGGTAAATAACGGAGGAACAGGTAATAAATTGTTTTTAACCACTCTTAGTGGCTTGGGCAGATAGTGCAGGCACTTGGTCTGGCCGCCACCGCTACAGTGAATGATGCCGTGTATCGCATCAAAATGTTTATCCAGCACCTGCAGTATTACCGGGGCATAGGTGCGGGTTGGCGATAATATCATCTTGCCTACATCCAGCCCGGTAACGGTCATATCAGTAAGTGCATACTTACCATTGTATACTACCTCATCGGGCAAATTAGGATCTACACTCTCCGGGAACAATGTAGCATATTCCTTCTTCAGCATTTCGTGGCGGGCGCTGGTAAGGCCATTGCTACCCATACCACTGTTATACTCATCTTCGTAAGTGGCCTTTCCATAGCTGGCCAGCGATACGATCACATCACCTGCCTGCATCTTTTCGGTGGTCACCAGTTTGTCTCTGCGCATACGGCAAGACATGGTACCATCTACAATAACTGTGCGCACCAGGTCGCCAACATCGGCGGTCTCGCCACCCATCAGGTGTACGGTAATACCATACTCCTGCAATTTGCCGAAGTACGACTGTGTGCCATTTATCAGCTCAGAGATCACCTCGCCGGGTATGCGGTTCTTATTACGGCCTATGGTTGATGAATAAGTAAATGGCCCTGTAGCACCTACACACAGCATATCGTCTATGTTCATCACAATAGAGTCTATAGCTATCCCTTTCCATACGCTCAGGTCGCCGGTCTGCTTCCAGTACATATAAGCTAATGAAGACTTGGTACCAGCACCATCAGCATGCATCAGGTTGCAGTAAGCCTCATCGCCTCCCCAGTAGTCGGGGTATATCTTGCAGAATGCATTAGGAAAAAGGCCTTTGTCTAATTTTTCAATCGCCTTGTGTACGTCTTCTTTCTGGGCCGAAACGCCGCGTTGGTTATATCTGTCCACGGTATGGAAATGTTGCCCAAAAGTAACCTTTTTTGATTTTTTCGTGCAGAGAGTTTATTCACAACAAAAATCCCTCCCACAAAAGCGGGAGGGACGGTGTACTTACTAAAACTTTTCTTTATTTCGATTCGGCATTTACCTTCTGGTAGGCTGTGTTGGTGCTCACAAATTCCGGCACCAGATCCTTCATCAGGAAGACGGTCTCCATTGTATAGTGCTGTTTGGCGCTGCTTATCAGCTTATCTACCCGCTTGCTCACGTCGGCAAAATCGTATTCCCGCACATCGGCAATCAATATTTTTTCGTGATAGGTAGGCCTTGTATTTTCGGCATTGTTCAGCAATTCCTCATATAGCTTTTCGCCTGGCCTCAAGCCGCTGTATACTATCTGTATATCCACATCCGGCTCTTTGCCCGAGAGCCTTATCACCTTTTTGGCGAGGTCGGCAATCTTCACAGGCTTACCCATATCGAATACGAATATCTCTCCACCCTGCCCCATAACACCTGCCTCAAGTACCAATATACAGGCTTCGGGGATGGTCATAAAGTAACGGGTGATCTCCGGGTGAGTAACCGTTATGGGACCGCCCTTTTCCAGTTGCTTTTTAAATCGGGGTATTACAGAACCATTAGAGCCAAGCACATTACCGAAACGGGTGGTAACGAATTTGGTAATATGATGATGGTTATCCTCATGCACTTCGCCCATCAAAGACTTGTAATAACTTTGTGTAAATATCTCAGCTATTCGCTTTGATGCCCCCATGATGTTGGTAGGATTGACCGCCTTATCTGTAGATATCATAACAAACTTCTCTACCCCATTCATCACCGATAGCTCTGCCAGGTTCCTGGTACCCATCACATTGTTCATCACCGCAATCGACGGGTTATCCTCCATCAGCGGCACGTGCTTATATGCAGCTGCATGGAATACGATCTGCGGGTTATATACTTCGAACAGGTGCTCCATACGCTGGCGATCTGTGATATCGCCCAGGTAGGCCTTAACATTGGCATTCTTGTATTTCTCCTGTATCTCCAGTGTGAACTCGTGCATAGGCGTCTCGGCCTGATCGCATAATATGATCAGCGACGGACGATAGTTGAGTAACTGCCTTACCAACTCGCTACCAATAGAGCCTGCTGCACCGGTAACCAGTATCTTCTTGCCTTTCAGCTCCGTATAAATAGCTTCATTATGTATTTTGATCACCTCACGCTCCAGCAGATCCTCGATATTGATATTCTGCAGCTGCTGGGTGTCCAGTTTACCGTTCAACCAATCGCGCATGGCGGGCACCTGCTGTATGCGGATGCCGTGATGCAAACAACTATCAACCAATGCGTTAAGACGTTCCTTCTCCAGGTTCCTGTTCACAAATATCAACAGCTCTACCCCTTCTTCTTTCAGCTTTTCTATGCTACCATCGGTAGTGGTATAGATAGGAATATTCTCCAGCAATTTACCATTACCACCCAATGTATCGTCCAGGAAAGCCACTACCTGCATGTCGCCATTGGGCAGGTTGTTCAATACATTCTTTATGTGGAGACCATTGGCAGATGCATTAAATACAGCTACCTTCTTACGGGGCACTTTCTCGCCTTCAGAATATAACTTATAGAACTGGAAACAATACCTTACAGCCAGGCGATAAGAGATGATAACAAAGCTGGTGATAAAGAAATTAATGGTAACCACCTGCAGCGTAAAGTAGTTCTGCGAGTGGAAAACGAAAATATTGATAGCGAGGTAAAAGAAAGAGGCTATAGCATTGACCATTACCAGGCGCGATGTATCCTCGATATTGGTATAGCGTACTATGCCTGCGTAACATTTGAATATATAAAACAATGCAGCATTGAGCAATAGCACTACTGCAGTCATAGACCTGAGGCCCACGACCACATGCGGCCACGAGAAGTTCATCTTCAATGCCCTCGCCAGGAACAGGCAAAAACAAACTAAGAACAGATCCAGTAAAAACACCAACCACCTTGGCAGAATGCGTATCTTATAGGCCATACTCAACATTTAAAATTCACAATACGATTTGCACTTACATTAGCAAACATACAACCGTTTAACGGCCAATGCAAGCAAATGCATGTCATTAATGAAAGGGTAACAAAAAGGAAATGTTATATGCAATTTAATAAAATAATTTAATAGAAAGCAAACAAATATACAACTTCACTAATTACAATTCAATCTATTATCATTTAATATTTATTTTTTTATGTTCACAAAAATAACGAATTTAGCGCAAAACCTGAGAGACGTTGCTGGAAGGAAAGAACATACTGATCGTCGACGACAATAAACTGAACCAAAAAATACTCACCTTTGTGCTGACCAAGGCAGGCGCTGCAGTGAAAACAGCAGATAATGGCCTGGAGGCGGTAGAATGTGTTTTGTTTCAGCGGTTCGATGCTATTGTTATGGATATCCAGATGCCGGAACTGGGCGGGCTGGAAGCATCAAAATACATCAAACAGGAAATGGGACTGAACATACCTATAATAGGGCTTACGGCGAATAACGTAGAAGATGAGCGCGTAAAGTGGACAGACGCCGGCATGAACCGCTGTATATCGAAACCATTTGATCCACCGGCACTTTGCGAACATCTTGCCCAGCTGATAAAAGAGAAAGAACAAATATGCCAATAAGTCATCCGCTACTGGACCTGAGCTACATTAACGAAATATCCGGAGGCGACGAAGGGTATATACGCGAGATCATGGGCATCTTTATAGATACTATGTCTACAGGTATGCCGAAACTGAGGGAACTGATAATGGACAGCCAGAACTATGACGAGATACAACGCCAGGCACACTTCCTTAAATCTTCAGCCGGCATCATCAAGATCTCAGGGGTTTATGACAACCTGGTGAAGATCGATATGCTCTCCAAACAACGCACAGGCATGGATGAGATCCGCACCTCATTAATAGAGATCATCAACAATTACAACGAGGTTTTACCGGTACTGGTATCAGCAAGAAGCTGATAAACGCATTCTTTTTATTATACTACACTTATTTGTCGTATCTTCGCAGGCTCCCATTAAAGGACTAGTTCATGCATAAAAGATCAGGGCCCGGCTCCCGCAACGACAATAATAACTCTCGCGGATTTAAGCGTAAGGATAACGACGACAACTCATTCTCGAAAAAAGAGGGCCGTTCAGGCAAGTCGTTCGACAAAAAAGGCGATAAGCCTTTCCCTAAGAAAGATGGTGAACGCAGCTTCCGCAGCCGCGAAGATGGTGATAAGAAGCCCTTCCCTAAGAAAGATGGCGAACGCAGCTTCCGTAGCCGCGAAGATGGCGACAGGAAGCCTTTCCCTAAGAAGGATGGCGAACGCAGCTTCCGTAGCCGTGAAGATGGCGACAGGAAACCTTTCCCTAAGAAGGATGGCGAACGCAGCTTCCGTAGCCGTGAAGATGGCGACAGGAAGCCCTTCCCTAAGAAAGATGGCGAACGCAGCTTCCGTAGCCGTGAAGATGGTGACAGGAAACCTTTCCCCAAGAAGGATGGTGAACGTAGCTTCCGCAGTCGTGAAGATGGTGACAGGAAACCTTTCCCTAAGAAGGATGGCGAACGCAGCTTCCGTAGCCGCGAAGATGGTGACAGGAAACCTTTCCCTAAGAAGGATGGCGAAGAACGTAGCTTCCGTAGCCGTGAAGATGGTGACAGGAAACCTTTCCCTAAGAAGGATGGCGACAAGCGTTTTATAAAAGAAGGGGATAAACCATTCTTTAAACGCAAGCCCGCGGAAGGCAAGCCTGAAAAGCCGGTAAAGGATATATACGAACCGCTGGAAATAAGCGAAGAAAAGAAGAACAATAAAAAAGCACCGGTCATCAACAAAGCACCTGGTCGCGGTGTAAAGAAAGAAACCAACGAACCTATTTCTTCCCGCTCAGATAACAAGCCTTACTACAAGGAAGAAGACGAAGACCAGAAGCCTGCACGTAAACGCATCGCTAAACAAAGCGCGGCTGATATACTGCTATCTGAAGATGACAAGCAGGAACAGTTGGAACAAGAGCGCAATGATATAAAAGCCGCTAAGGTAGTTGCCCGCAAAAAGAAATTTGAGGCAATGAAGGATGACGATGATGAGGAAGCTGAAGACGACGAAGAAAAAGTAGCTGAAGAAGGCGCTATGCCTTTGAATAAATACCTGGCCCATTGCGGTGTTTGCAGCCGCAGGGAAGCTGCTACCGAGGTGAAGGCGGGCAAGGTAAGAGTAAATGATACCATAGAAACCAATCCGGCCTACAAAGTAGCGGAAAGCGATGTTGTATATTACAACGATAAGAAGGTGAAGCTGCAGAAGGGCATGGTATACATACTGCTGAATAAGCCCAAGGATTTCATTACTACCAACGACGATCCGCAGGGCCGTAAGACAGTGATGGACCTTGTAGCTAATTCGGGCGAAGAAAGACTATTCCCTGTAGGCAGGCTGGACCGCAATACCACCGGACTGTTGCTGCTGACCAACGATGGCGACCTGACCCAGAAGCTGGCTCACCCATCTTTTAAAGTAAAGAAGATATACCAGGTAACTACCGACAAACCGGTGACCAAGGCCGACTTTGATAAGATACTGAACGGTGTGGAACTGGAAGATGGCAAGGCACCTGTAGATGCACTGGCCTACCTGGAAAAGAAGAACGAACTGGGCATAGAGATACATATAGGCCGCAACCGCATTGTTAGGCGCATCTTCGAATCGCTGGGCTATGAGGTGGAGAAGCTGGACCGCGTGATGTATGGCTCGCTGACCAAGAAGAACCTGCCGCGTGGCAAATGGCGCTACCTGAACGAGCGCGAGATAGTGTTGCTGAAACACTTCAAATCATAATAATTTCCGGAAGGCACAGATAAACACTGTGCCTTCTTTATTTTTACAACAATAACACTGCAATGAAACACCTCATCCTCCTGCTGACGATAGCCTTTGCCACGGCAACTGCCCATGCACAGCTGCAAACAAATATGGCACTGAAATACCTGGTAAAGACGCCTAAGGCCATCAATAGCAAGACAGTCCTCATCATATTGATGCATGGCTATGGCAGTAACGAGGCCGATATGTTCAGCCTGCGCAGCGAGTTGCCACAGAATGCTGTGGTATTATCGGCACGGGCACCAATAACGCTAAGGGAGAATGGCTTTGCATGGTACAACATAGATGGCCCCAATGCAGGTGGCAGCCGCATCAATGAAACATTTACATCCGTGTCGCTGATAGAGCAGTTCATAACACAGGCTGGCAAAAAATACAAGATACCTGCATCACGCATATATATTGGAGGCTTCAGCCAGGGTGCTATCATGAGCCTGGATATAGCACTTACCCACCCCGAGCTGATACACGGCGCCATAGTGATGAGTGGCCGCCTGCAAGATGAGATACAGAGCAAAGCAGTAAGTGCCGACAGGATAAACAAGGTTTCCATATTTATAGCCCATGGTACAGAAGATAAAGTGATCCCTATAAGTAAAGGACGGGAAGAGAAAGCCTGGCTTGATAACAAGCACATCTACTGCGACTACCACGAATACCCGATGGTGCACACCATTACCCGGGAGGAAATGACAGATATGCAAAAGTGGCTGGCCAAACAACTGAAGTAACTACCTGTACCTCGGGTGATATTTCTCTAATGTATCGCGCAGGTAGGTACGATCGAGGTGTGTGTATATCTCGGTTGTGGTGATGCTTTTATGTCCCATCATCTCCTGCACGGCACGCAGGTCTGCCCCACCCTCTACCAGGTGCGTGGCGAAGGAGTGGCGGAGTGTATGCGGATGTACCTCGCTGCTTAGCCCGGCCTTAACTGCCAGGTCTTTGATGATGTAAAACACCATAATGCGCGACAATGGGGAGCCTCGCTTACTAAGGAAGAGGAAATCTTCTTTGCCCGGCTTTATATCCACAAAACAGCGCACGTTATCCTTATAGAGTGCTATCTGCTTTATAGCTTCCTCCCCTATTGGCACCAGGCGTTCTTTGTTACCCTTACCCAATACCTTTATAAAGCCGAGATCGAGGTATAAATTGGATATCAATAAACCCGTCAGCTCGCTTACACGTAATCCGCAGCTATACATGGTCTCCAGCATTGCCCGGTTGCGCATACCATCGGGGGTGCTGTGGTCTATCACTTCGAACAGCTTATCTATATCTTCGATGCTGAGCACATGAGGCAGCGTGCGTTTCATCTTCGGAGCTTCCAACAGCATCGTGGGGTCTTCCTTTATCATCTCTTCAGACACCATATAGCGGAAGAATGCCTTTACACCGCTTAGTATACGTGCCTGTGTAGCAACTGCCAGCTCCAGCTCATATATCGCTTCCAGGAAGCCCTGAAGCTCCTTTAACGTCACCTGCTCTGCACCTGTCATCCCATTCGCCAGCATATGATCGCGCAACATACCCACATCGCGCAGGTAGGCCTCTACCGTATTGTCCGACATAGACCTTTCCAGCATCAGGTAAGCCTTAAACCCTTTTATATACGCATCCCACATTGGCATATGCAAGTTAGGCATAATAATGGCTCAATGGCTTAATGGCTCAATGGCTTAATGACTCAATACCTGTACAGAGGTAGACAAAGCAAAAGTGCCACGATCTATCGACCATGGCACTTGCATTTTGATTATTATATTTTGCTTTAAATATTAGCGTTGCAGCGTGAAGTGCATGGTATGCTGCTCTTCGCCATTGCGGATGGTCAGCAGATAAGTACCATTGGCCAGGTTGTCGCCGAGGGTCAGTTCCTGGTCTACCACGCCGTTCTGCACGCTGGCCTTGCCCATATATATGGCCTTGCCCAGCATGTCTGTCACCTGTACATCTATTATACCGCTTACCATGCCGGCAACATTACCCTTTACGC
This sequence comes from Chitinophagaceae bacterium, assembly GCA_947455215.1. GTDB lineage: Bacteria > Bacteroidota > Bacteroidia > Chitinophagales > Chitinophagaceae > Flavipsychrobacter. Next base: position 20,674 of record CANGNA010000015.1, on the reverse strand, counting down.
GGAATGAACCGGTTGTTGGGTTTGGCAGCAGCAGTACATTGCTGCCCTGGCCCGACAGATCGTGAATACCCACATTCTCGCCAACTGTTATGTGCAGGTAGCTAAACACAGATACACCGCTGCATTGGTCGGTATTCACTACCTCACAGTTCACAGAATCGCCGCTATGCAGGAAGGCAGCTATGAACACACTGCTGGTAGCACCGGGCTGAGGTACGTTATTGATATACCACTGGTAGGTAGGTGCAACACCACCACCGCTCACTATAGTGCAGGTGAATGTATCGTTAACCCCTGCAGGGATGATGTAACCCGGCTGAGCACTGATAACACCAACAGGCTGCGTAATAGGCAGCACAGTGAGTGCTATATTGCTGGTGGCCGTAGGCGTGGTAACACATGGGAAGTTGCTGGTCATGGTCACGGTAACCACATCACCATTGGCAGGTGTATAGGTAAAGCCTGCACCTGTACCGGAATTGGTACCGTTTACAGCCCACTGGTAAGTAGGGACTGTACCGCCGCCATACATGCTGGTGGTCATCACATCAGGGTAGCCTTCGCAGATAGTGTAACCTGACAGAGAATTGATGTTGACCGCAGGGGTGATGAGCGGACTAACTGTCAGCACCTTGGAAGATGTAGCGGTATTGGCTGTACGACAGAACGCATTGCTGGTCATCACACAGTTGATCACATCGCCATTGCTTGGCGCATAAGTGTATGATGCCGAAACACCCGATGGCACACCATTCACTGTCCACTGGTATATTGGTGCTGTACCGCCATTTACAGGAACGGGATACAGTGTAGTAAGCGTAGTGTTACATACGGTATCGCCCATGCCGGTTGATAAAGACAGGGCCGGTGTTACGATAGGATGTACCGTCATGCTCACCCACGCACTTGCAGTGTCTGGCGAAGCACAATCGTAGCTACTGAGGATCCAAAGCCTTACGATATCACCATCGTGCGGATGATAGCTGTACGTAGGTGTGCCGGAAAGTATCACATTGTTCACGCTCCATACATATAGCGGAGCTGCACCACCATTGACTATTGTTGGCGTGTACGTCACCAGTGTATCCTCGCATACTGTAGTGCCGGGGTTTACGTTCAGGGCAACTGTAGGTGTCACTATAGTGGTCACGCTCATTGGCAGTAAAGCATAGCAACCATTGGTACCGGTAGTATAGCTGATAGTAGTAGCACCCACTGCCACGCCATGCACTATACCGGTAGTGGCCTCCACCGTAGCAACGGACAGCGTACTGCTGCTCCATGTACCACCGGAAACTGAATTGGACAGTGTAGTGATACCATTAAGACATACTGCAGTAGCACCCTCTATGGTTGCCGGTATCTCGTTAACTGTAAGCGATGCGGTAACACGGCAGGTAGTAGGCAATGTGTAGGTAACAGTAGTAGTACCCGGGCTAACACCACGGAAACCACCACCACCCACTACAGTGGCTATAGCAGCACTACCTACGCTCCACGTACCTGTAGCAGGCAAGCTGGACAATGTAGTAACTGAGGCCTGGCATACCGCAAATGTACCCGTGATAGCTGATGGCAGTGCATTGACCGTAATAGGAATAGTTACATAACAGCTATTGGCAGCAGTGTAGGTAACTGTTGCAGCCCCTGCATTGATGCCGGTAACCACACCCGATGCAGTAATAGTTGCGGCGGGGCCTGTGGAAATGCTCCAGGTACCCGGTGTAGTCGCATCGGTAAGTGTGGTAACACCACCCGATGCACATACTGAACCCGAACCAACGATAGCAGAAGGTATTGGTATCACCGTTACAACCTGGGTTCTGTAACAGCCGGTGGATGATTGTGTAAATGTTATCGTTTCTGTACCCGCGCTCACACCATACACAACACCTGTGCCGGAATTAACGGTAGCTGCACCCGTGGTGCTGTTGCTCCACACACCAGGACCAGATACATCGGTAAGTACTATGGTAGCACCGCCGCTGCACACCGTGGTGGTAGCACCGGAAATAGGGGCAGGCAGTGCATTTACTACCACAGGTGCTGTTGTGCGGCAACCCGTAGCAGTTTCTGTAAAGGTTACGGTAATGGAGCCTGCACTTACACCGGTAACCATACCGGTAGATGTAGTGAGTGTAGCAATGGATGTTGAACCTGTTGTGCTCCACGTGCCCGGTGCAGATGCATCTGTGAGCGTGATAGTGCCACCCGCAGCACAAACGCCCGATGGCACTGTGATAGCCGCCGGCAGCGCATTAACAGTCACATCTTTATAGGCGATACAGCCTGGAGATAATGTATACGTAATATGAGCAGTCCCTGCGCCGGCACCACCTACCACACCCCCTGTAGTGATGGTAGCTATTGCTGTTGGTGCACTAACCCACGTACCCGTGCTTACCGGATGTGAAAGCGTGATCTGATCACCGATACAAACGGAAGATAACCCTGTAATTGGCGCAGGGGCCGCACCTACCGTCATTGCGTAAGTAACATAACAGCCTGATGGCATGATGTAGCTGATGGTAACTGCACCGGCAGACACGCCGTACACTGCACCACTTGTAGCATCTACTGTAGCCCTGCTGATAAGGCCGCTGCTCCAGCTGCCGCCCGATGTTGTTTCATTAAGCGTTATCACACCACCGATACATACTGTAGTAGAACCGGTGATAGCCGCAGGTGCAGTGATAACAGTGACCAATGCAGTATCTGTACATGCGGTAGTGAGCGCAGTGTAGGTAACAATTGCCGTACCGGATGCGCCACTTGTTACTACGCCACCGGCGCTGATAGTAGCAGTACCAGCTGTACCACCGCTCCAGCTGCCACCTGTAGGTGTGCCGGTAAGCGTCATTGCAGAGCCACCGGGACAAAGAGGTAATACACCACTGATAACTGGTGCTGCATTGATGGTGAGTGTAAGTGTGTAAGTGTTGGTGCAACCGGTGGTTGAATTCTTAATGGTAAGTGTGCCGGTGTAAGTATTTGCTGCTGTACCGCCGGGTATGCTTACGCTTATAGGGCTGGCAGGCAGCGCAGTGAATGCAGACACGTTGGTTGGGCCTGCAGGCGACCAGGTAAGCGTATATTGGTTAGGCGTGCCGGCAGAACCAGTGTAAGCAAACGTAGCTGATGTAGCCGTAACCGGGCTGTAACAAGCCGATTGCGTGAGGGCAAGGCCCGTAAGACTAACCGCATTGACCGTATAACTATTAGGTGTTGTTGGTGCTGTAGTAACTGTATTCACATCGGTAGCTACCAGGCCGGTAGACGGACTGGCAAACACTGTTGCACCAGTTGTTTGTGCAATTACGTAGTAGTAGATAACATCGCCACCTACTACACCACCCATGGTAGCAGCAGTGATGGTGAAGTTCCAGGTACCGCTTGTACCGGTGCCCGATGCCAGCGTACCGGAAGCATGATACCATGTACCGGCAACACCCTTCTTAAAATATATCTGCGGCACTGTAGTACCAGTTGTCGGTACACCAACTCCAGAGGTGATCGTTACACCATTCAGCGCCACATCGCCATTGCTGCAGGTGTTGGTGAGGGCGGTGTAAGTGATATTGTTAGATATTAATTCGTCCGCTCCTATTGTAGGGGCTGTTGTGCTCCTTGCATCGCCATCTATATCTGTTGTGATTGAAGGAGTTGCGATGGGAGTACCAACAGCTAACGGCGTATTTGCAGCAATGTTCTGCAAATGCATATCTGTTGTTGAAACGAATGTTGGATTTACATTGATCGAGTTAGCATTACCTCCAAAACCAGTGATCATAGCAGCAAGGGAGTTCCTTGTTGTGCCTCCGATATTACCCAGCCTGTTAGATACAGAATAATAATCATTATAGTTGATCGAAGCAAATACACTGCTGGTAGCCGAGCAGTAAAGACCATATCGGGTGCCGCCTGATGACTGGCTATTGATGATCAGGTTATCCTTTAGATTGATGGCACTTGCAGCTGTTACAGCTGAATTTACGTTGATACAGGACGGTATGCCTGAAGATGTTGTATTGATCAGATTGATAGTGTTGTTGTAAAGGTTATATCCACCACCAAAATCAATTAAAATACCGTAACCATTATCGGCATATGTTGTACCCAGAGTATAGCCTGATGTAGACCAAACGTTGTAGATAATATTATTGTAGACATTCAGATTAGCGCCTGTGTTATCAGCACCCAGCCAAAGACCATTGCAACCGTACAGGGCCGCTGTATTGTTTACATTATTAATGTTATTACCGTATATGTTACCGCCAGATACTATCCCTGTAATATACATGCCGGTATTAACTGCAAATAAACTTGAAGTAAGGTTGGTTACAGTATTATTAGATATGGTAAGGTTGGTTGTGTTTTGAGTAAGCAATCCCCTGGCACCATTAGATGAGAACGTATTTCCTGTTATTGTCCAGTTAACATCGTAAGTGCCGCTTGCATATCCATTTAAATAAAATCCATTCTGCGTAAGGGTGAACAGGTTGTTTTGCAGTGTATTATTTGAATTCGCCGCCGTTGCGGGATCACCTATCGTAACGCCATCTCCGGCTACAATGCCACCGATGGTATTATCGCTCGAACCGCCCCTGATAATGCAATTTTTGATTATGTTATTGTTCGCACCATCGGCAGAATTACTCGCAATCCAGATCACAGTTTCGGAGCCGGCAGTGCTTAAATTCTGAATGGTCAGATCTCTGCTGGTGCCACCTGCTGTATTAGAACCGTCGATGATCACACTATCCGCACCATTTAGCTTGAGAATACTGAAGGATGCAATAGTACCCGAAATGGTTGGCGTTGCAGATGCAGCCGGCTTTATCCTTATGGACTGGTATGAGCAAGATCCCGTACCACTGCTGTTTAATACTGCCTGCGTACTCTCTGTCGTATTAGCAGTAACAGAAATATTGATCACACCCTGGTGGGTACCTGCGTTAATAGCTGTAATGGCTGCGCCCAGCGTTGTGTATACCGTTGGACCGGTAGTACCTGCCGTAGCTGTAACGCTTATCTGCCCGAATGCGGCAGAACAAGCAAAAACAAATGTGAAAACAAATACAGAGATATATCTCCATATCTTTTGAGTTGGGGTTATCATAACTTTATATTTTGTAGAATTATTCTATTTCAATAACCGTAAACTTAACAATTCCTTTTCATTATCACAACTTTATCTTTAATATTAATCAGGTATAAAAAATATCTCATGTCATTATTAACCAACAGTTAGTCTAAAAACCATCACATCTGTGTTTATAGTGTCTGCCTACTATTGAAACTGTATGTAACGGCAACATCGGGACACATAGGTTTTTTGATTTACTTTTGATGCATGCAACTGGCAATAGTAAATGGCCCCAACCTGAACCTCCTTGGCGTACGGGAGCCGCATATATATGGTAGTCAGACGTTTGAAGACTACCTGGCACAACTGCGCAGCAAATATCCGCAGGTGCAGATAGACTACTACCAAAGTAATGTGGAAGGTGAGCTCATCAATTACCTGCACAGCTGCATGGGCAAGTGCCAGGGCATCATCCTGAATGCAGGAGCCTATACGCACACCAGCATTGCCATTGCCGATGCCATCAGCAGCATAGCCATACCCGTTGTAGAGGTACACATCAGCAATGTACTGGCGCGGGAAGAATACCGCAAAACATCTGTAATAGCCACAAAATGCGTAGGCTCCATCAGCGGACTGGGTATGAAGGGGTATGAACTGGCGGTGAACTACTTTGTTTCTAATGGCTCAATGGCTTAATTGCTCAATGGCTCAATGCCCGGAATGTGAAACAAATGGCTTTATTGCTCAATGGCTCAATGCCCGGTTGCTTAGTGAAAACACTTTCCTATCCCCGAAATCCCCTTAGGAACGACACAACATCCATGCGCTTCTTGCCTTCCTGTTGCAGTTCATCTATGTATACCCAGCCATCTGCGGCGGCATAGCGCAGGTAAGTGGCATGATCTGTTTCCCAGGTGCCGGTGGCTTTGCCGGTGGTGCATTGCTCAGTGTGGGTAACAAACACCTTCATGCTTTTATCTGTAAGCATAGTGTGTGCCGCCGGGTATGGCGACAGGCCGCGGACAAAATTGTGTATCCCGGCCACGGTGCGATCCCAGTGTATCAGGGTATCTTCTTTAAATATCTTGGGGGCATTCTTCAGCTGCCCTGCATCTACCTTGTCTTGCGGTATTTCCTGTATAGTGCCTGCTGCCAGGCCTTTTACGGTGGCTACCAGCAGTTCTGCACCCGCAGCCATCAGTTTATCGTGCATGGTACCTGCGTTGTCTTCGGGCTGTATAGCTACCTGCTTAGTTAGTAGTATATCGCCTGTATCTATCTCGTGTTTCAGCTTAAAGGTAGTAACACCCGTTACGGTTTCCCCGTTCATAATAGCGCGGTTAATGGGGGCTGCACCACGGTATTGCGGCAACAGCGATCCGTGTACGTTCAGCGTGCCCATAGGCGGCATGTTCCATACCACCTCCGGCATCATACGGAAGGCCACTACCACCTGCAGATCGGCAGCACAGGCGCGCAGCTGCTCCAGGAACTCCGGCGCTTTCATCTTCTCCGGCTGCATCAGGTACAGGCCCTGTGCTACAGCATATTCTTTTACTGCCGATGCCTGCAATTGCTTGCCCCTGCCTGCTGGCTTATCGGGGGCGGTAACTACACCTACTACCTGTGCACCGGCATCTACCAGCGCTTTAAGAGCGGCTACAGCAAAATCGGGGGTACCGAAGAATACAATGCGGAGTTGTTCGAACGACTTCATGAAGGAGCACAAAGTTAAGCGATATGGCGGGTTTAGCACCAAACGCATAAATAACATTTCATCTTAACCCATTGTATATCAACTGGCACAGATTTTATGTATTTTACAGAACGTAATTTCACTTCATGAATACAGCTATTGTAGTAGGTGCAACAGGCCTGGTGGGCAATGAACTTGTGCGCCAGTTACTCAAAGATTCGCGTATAGAAAAAGTCGTGGTGCTCACCCGCAGAAGCACCGGCCTGCAGCACAACAAGCTACAGGAACATATCATAGATTTCAACGCACCCGATAGCTGGAAGAAGCTGGTGGCGGGCGATATACTATACTCTGCCCTGGGCACTACCCTGCGTGCAGCAGGCAGTAAGGATGCGCAATATCTTATAGACCATACCTACCAGCTGAACATGGCCAAGGCCGCCGCTGCCAATGGAGTGAACAAGTATGTACTGGTATCGGCAGCAGGCTCATCGCCAAAGTCGTCGATCTTCTATTCCCGTATGAAGGGAGAACTGGAGCAGGACGTAAAGAAACTGCCTTTTGAGACCATCCATATACTGCGCCCCGGTATGCTAAAGGGCAAGCGCAATAATACCCGAACGGGCGAGATAGTAGGCGGTGCACTGATGGACGCTATAAGCTACATACCCGGCCTGGGCAGCCTGAAGCCCATAGCAGGACAGGAAGTGGCCAGGGCCATGATCAATGCATCGTTCAGGCATGTGGTGGGCATACATATATATGGCCCCGGCGAACTGCTGAAAATGAAAGTAGCGGTCTAATCGATGCTCGGGTATACCGGCACATAGGTAGGCTCTTTACTGATGACCAGCGCCCAGAAAGCAATGAACGATGCCGGCACAAAGGTGCACAATATCAGCAGCCATATAAGCTTGTGGGCAGAGTTCATATTCTTCAGTTTGGCCAGTACTATCAGCAGGTATATAAGCACTGCGGCCCCTGCTGTGGCGTATATGCCCATCAGCACCAGCATGGTATCGTATACCCGCAGTGTGTAGCTCATAATGCTGCCGGGCTCGTGCCAGCCCTGCAATACGGGGCTGATGGATACTACATAATAGATCACATCGGCCAGTAACAGAAATGCGGGAAGAAAACAGATCACCATCAACCGCCGCTTCTCCCTGTCGTTAAACACCATATAGTTTTCCATGGTCTGTTTTAGTTTGTTTTGTTGCTACATCAAAACACTAAAGACTGTACCATGTACCTACACACAACGTTACTTTAACTTATCTGCCTTTAAGTAACCTATATGCAGCTCATCTTCCGCACCTGTAGCGGCTTCTGTGATGTGTATGGTATACCGGTTGGCCAGTAATTCGTTCACGTGAATGAGGTCATCGGCATCCACCCCGTATTTATCATCAATATGAGACTCCCCACCTTTTACGGCTATACTGGCATGTTTGTAAAAGGCTGTTTGCTTAGAAGCCCTTACTGCGGCAGACATATCGGGCGCTACAGAAAGCACCTTGTAATGATACTCCTCGAAATCGCCGGGCTTATACCCACCCAGGTTGATGAAGTATAACTGCTTGCCCGCAGCGGCAGGAGCAGCCCCTTCGGCAATGGTGATGTTATGGCCATCTACCCTCGTCACCTCGCGCCAGGCATCTATGTGGAAACGCCCCTTGGTCTCCGGCCACGATGCCGTCATGGCAGGCAACAGATCGCCCAGGGTATTGGCTACACCAAAGAATATATCGTGCTGTTCTATAAGACGGCCCTGCGGCCTGCAGCCTATCAGCGCCATGAATAATTTAAGTTGAGACATGTGCGCAAGATAAGATTTTACATTTTTGCACGGCACAGCGGGTAACAATAAATAACAGGGTGCGTACCAGTGCGTACCCACTCAGCCATCAGCTAATTATTTATTCACCGCGGTAGCTTCCTCTGTCCCCGGGGAGTCTCTCGAAGCATAGCACTGTGCGGTGGCGAGGACTCGCCGGTAACTACATGAGTTACCAAACATCTGTAGCCCAACCCGATATCGGCGAGTCCTCGCTACACACCAAGGCATGCGCACTGAGAGACTCCCCGAAGACAGAACTATTCATTTTTTACAATACGTACCAGTGCGTACCATGCGTACCACGGTACGTGCGGTACGCATTGGTACGCATCCATTCAGCCATTGAGATCATTTATTCACCGCGGTAGCTTTTTTCATCAGCTCTTGTTGCAGGTATAGCTGGTAGCGGTAGGCGGTCGATTGTTCCAGCTCTCGGACCACCATCTCCAGTTCTTTATCGCGGCCTTCGGGGTCGTAGTCGCGGTTCAGGTTGTTGTTGAAGAATACCCCTACCCCCTGCCACATCACTGCCGACAGGTTGCCCTTCAGGTCTTTGATCACATGGTAGCAGTTGGTGCCTGTTTGCCGGTTGATGAGGGATATGAGCACGTGGCCCTGCTCTACAGACATGTTTTTGAGGGGTTCTTTAAAGGCGGCATCCAGCTGGCGGTCTACCTCTTTCAGGTAGCGCTTACGGTCGCGGCGGCTATCCAGCTTGTCGCGCTCCTCGTTTACCCGCTTAAAGATGGCCGCTGCTGCCAGTGCGTAAGGATATACAGCATATACCCGGCTGCGCAGCAGGGCTATGCGCTTGCGGTCCTCATCGTTACGCATCTTGCTGATGCAGGTATACTCGTCCAGGAACACCACAGGATATATCTGGCCGTTCATCACAATGCCGCCCAGGCGTATGGTATCGTTCACGCCACGGGTTTGCGCAATGCTCCTGCCCGCACCACACAGCAGCAACAGGGCAAAGAAAAGACCATATATATGCACTTTGGCCATATCCTATACAAATCTACAACATTTATGTGCCGGCTGCGTTACAGGCATAGGTATACATTACAATAAAGTGTTAATATAAGACTGGCACATTGTTTGCGAACAGATATATGGATAATTTCGCACCGCTTTTATGAAGAAGATGGTATTGGGTATATTGGTAGTAGGTTCGCTGGCAGGCACATCGTGCGTGAAGGTGGCATCTGAGCAGCCATTGCTCACCAACCAGCAACTGAAACAGAAGGTAGATTCTATACTGCAAAAGAGCCTGCCCGAGATGCAGGAACATGCCCGCAGAGACCTGCAACTGCGCATGAAGATAGAAGTGAAGGCCAAGGCCGATTCTATATTAAAGGCACAACAACGTGCCGATACAGCCCACCCTGCCCCTAAACAATAATGTAATGGATATCCGCACCATCAACCGGCCCATACTGTTCTTTGATGGGGTGTGCAACCTGTGCAACAATACCGTTCAATTCATCATCCGGCACGATAAGCAGCAGCAATTCCTGTTTGCCCCGTTACAGTCTGCTGCAGGCGCACAGGCCATGCAAGCCGTGCCCGATGCTACCCTGCAAACCGGCAGTGTTATCTTATACTACAATGGCACCTACTACACCCGCTCTGCCGCTGTGCTGCAAGTGTGCCGCCTGCTGGGTGGCTGGCTGCGTATACTGCTAGCAGGGTATATATTGCCCGCATCCCTCCGCAATGCCCTGTATAACTATATAGCCCGCAACCGCTACAAGTGGTTTGGCCATAAAGATGCCTGCATGATCCCCACACCGGAGTTGAAAGCAAGGTTTCTTGATTAATGTGGGGGAATGCAATTAGAAATTAACAGACAAATGCAACCCCGCATCTACCTGGGTAAACTTACCGAAAGAAGGATAACGCCGGGCCTTAACATCAACCCCTACAGACAACCATTGTTTCAGAAAATTATAGTCATAAGATAAGGATGGCACATATCCCCAGTAGTCGTGACGCTCATTATGCCCATATGCCTGAAAGTGCTTGAAAGGCCCACCGGTATAAAAATGTACGGAATCAATATAGCCGTTATAACCTTTTTCCAAAGACAATGCAAGCCCGGCTTTTAGCCGGTGCTTTTTCCGGGCGATTATTGCATATGATACGTTTAAATCATAAAACTGCGCACTAAAACGATAATACAATCCAGGCTTGTCAGGAAAATCATTAGATAGAAGTATGTATATATTTCTACGGTAGTGATCCGGATTGGCAAAGAAAAGAATATACTTCCATCGGCTGTATGATGCCTCAACGCTTAACCTGGATGTTATCTGGCGCTCATACCCCACGCCGATTTGCCCCCAACGACTCAATGTTAGTGTCGGAGAAAGCCCCCTCAACATGTATGATGTAGGCGTAAGTTCCTCATAAAACCAATTGTTCACGTTGAATTTCAGGTGATTTTTGTGCTTGTCTTTGGTAAGGAAATTACAAATACGGGAGCTGGAATCATTCGTTCGCCCAGTTGCCGGCAGGGCAAAGAACAGGCATAGCAACAGGTTAGTTATTGTCTTCATTTGGCGGTGCGGTCAAGTCATATCAAATATAATACTTAATCACCAACCATCATCAAATCTCCCATTCTCTTTTTAACAAACCCCAATAAAGTATAAACCTTATTTTTATGCAGCTATATGAATATCCAACGCGCTACGCCTGTCAATGAATTCTTAGCCAAGCTTATTTTCCTGTTGCTGCCTACGGCGGGGGTGGGTTACTATCTGTTATATACCCTCAACGATCAGTATGCCATATTGCAGAACCAGGCATGGCTGCAGAGCCTGTATTTTGCTGCCGGCATGGGCATTGCAGCGCTCATCTACTCGTTCCGCATCAGGTTCGTGCCTACGTATGCAGTACTACTGTTCCTGCTCTACAGCACGTATAAGGGCATAGATGCCTTTGCCACCAGCGAGTTCTCTTTCTACGTCTCCCTGCGGTTCCAGGTGTTTGCCCTGTTGTTCAGCATGGGGTGGTTGATAGGCTGGGGCTACATCAGGCTGCGGTATTTTGCGGTCATACTGTCGGGCGTATTGCTGGCCAGCTGTATATCGGTAATCGCCATGGCCAAGGTCGATACCGTAGAAGCGCTGCTGTATGCCTTTGTACCTGCCATGCTCTATTCGGTATACAATGTGTTCACCACCGAGCAGATCTATAATTATAAAGACAAGAACAGTAAGTTCTGGTGGTTCCTTATCCGCAGGCTGCTGCTGTTCGTGCTGGTGGCAGGTGTCATCATGGGCATCGTCATTTGGTTTATGCGCGATGAGATAAAGGCTACCGTGGCCAACTATGGCGGTGGCGGCAAGAAGGGCGAAAGCAACAGCCTGCTGCACAAGCAGGATACTCCCGGCCAGCAGGGCTTTACCATGGATAGCCTGATGAAGCTGAGCAGCTCCTTCAACCGCGATAAGCAGCTACTGTTCTGCGCACATATAGATAATTACTTCCCCGGCAGTAAAGAGCCTAACCCGCTCTACCTTACCGAGGGCTACTATACCCTCTTCGACACCGCTACCGAGACCTTTGAGCGCGATAAGAACATACCGTCCAACGACCTTTTCAGCCCCGATCCGGGCAAGATACCGCTATTCGGCACCAAGGTAGATACCACCGTCATTCGCAACAGCAAGGCCACGCTGGCCCGCAATATTGTTGATGCCGAGATATACAACGTGGCCATGACGCCCGGCACCTACCTGGCACCCAATGTGGGCTTCTTTGTGCAGCCCATCACCATAGAGAAAGAGTTCAGGGATAAGTTCAGATCGGCCTACCGCACCAAGAGCTATGTATCTGCCCTCAACAGCGCCTACTTTGTGTATAATATAGATACCGGCGTCATACGGGAGTTCCAGCAGATGCGTTTCGGGGTGCTGCGGCAGGTAAAAGATTATAAGGGCACCGATTCGGTGTTCATGAAGTATTACACCAAAATGCCGGGTGGCGATAAGTTCAGGTCTATAACCGCACTGGCACACAAGGTAACGGACAAAGCACAAACACCGGTAGATAAGGTAATAGCCATCAGGGACTACTTCCTGTCGAAAGACGAGAATGGCGACCACCTGTATAAGTATACCGACAACCCCGGCGAGCCGGACATCCCCAATGCCTCCAAGCTGCTTTACTTCCTTAATGAGAACCATAAGGGCTACTGCGCCTATTATGCCGGTGCTACGCTGTTCATGCTGCGCTCTATAGGCATACCGTCGCGCATAGTGGTGGGCTTCCTTACCGAAGACCGTGGCGATAAGAACAAGGGCTGGTACTGGTACTATGCCAACCAGGCACATGCATGGGTGCAGGTGTACTTTCCCGGCTATGGCTGGCTTGATTTTGACACCACCGTAGGCAATACCGACGAGAACCGCCCTACCCCGCAGCCCGATGGCACACCGCCAATGCAGCCACCTAAAGCCTGGCTGGCCGCCGAGGGGGTAGTTGAAAATATAGATACACTGAAGAAGCTGGTACAGTTCCGGGTAAGTCACTATGTATTCCACGATAAGGAGTACAACCCCGAAAAGCCGGTAAGCCTGTCTATGGATATGAAGGTAGCCGTGTTCTACAAGGATAGCGTGGTGCTGCCCATCAGCCAGGTAAGGCCGGGCGATTCTGGTACAGCAGTATCGTATGCAGAGGCGCTGAAAAAGATAGAGCCCAGCGAGAATGAGAACGCCACATCGCTCATCAAAGGTCTGCACGCCCCCATACCTATGGACGAGGTGTACCTGATGAGCAGGGAGGTGATAGCCAAGAAGCAGGCCGAGGCCAAACAGGAAGAACCACAGAAGGATAACAACAATGCACTATATATATCGCTGAGCATTGCTGCCTTCCTGCTGCTACTGGCACTATACTCGCCACGCCTGCTGCTGTGGTACTACCTGTACAGGTACAAAACCAGCCGTGCCGATAAGGACAAACCGTATTGGGCATACCGTACCGCCACCTACTACCTGCACATGATAGGCGTAGAAAAAGGTACGGCCACCCCTATGCAGTATGCCCGCAACGTGGTAGACCCTGCCTACGGTACCGGCTTTGTGCCGTTCATGAACGTATACCTGAAACAGAAATATGGGCAACAACCACTGAACGAGCGGGAACAGGCCATTGTAGCCGGATTCCTGCAGCCATTCTTACAAACGGTAAGGCGGCAGACAAAGTGGTTTACCCGTAAACTGGCCTTCAGGAACCCCGTGCGGATGGCAAGCTTTTTCACAATGCCCGAGGAAGACCAAAAAGAAGTGTAAATTTGTGAACCCCGACCCTAAAGGGAGGTGTGGATGTAGCATTGCTACGTAGTGTCATGGTGAGCTGAGTTTATACTGAGCTTGCCGAAGTATCGAATCCATGGCACGGTCATGGGATTTTGCGATAAACCGTGACCGTGTCGCCCTTCGACAAGCTCAGGGTGACACTATGAAGTAGAAAACTACGACACAGGCATTAAACAAATAATATAACTTTATATTACAAATAGTACAACATTTGAAAACGCAACCCCAGCAACCTAAAAAAAGCACAATGAAGCGCTCGGTACGCATCTTGTGGCGGTCATTTATAGCATTCCTGGTCATCTTTATCCTGCTGATAGTGGGCATAGACCAGGGCCTGGTGGGCTATATGCCATCTATGATAGAGCTGGAAAATCCGCAGAGCGCTCTGTCGTCGGACGTATATGCACAGGATGGCACCATACTGGGCCGCTACTATATACAAGACCGCAGTAACTGTAAGTACACAGATATATCGCCCAACATCATCAACGCCCTGCTGGCTACCGAAGATGCCCGTTTCTTCGATCACTCCGGCATCGACCCTATAGCTACTGTAGCTATCCCGTTCTATGCGCTGATACATAAAAAGCGTGGTTCGTCTACCATTACTCAGCAGCTGGCCAAGAACCTGTTTGGCCGTGAACATAAGAGCAGCTTCCTGATGCCGCTGGTAAAGCTGAAGGAGTGGGTACTGGCAGTAAAGCTGGAACGCAACCTGACCAAGAACGAGCTCATTACCCTGTACCTGAACATCGTACCATTTGGCGATAATGTGTTCGGCATCCGCAATGCATCACTCACATTCTATAACAAGACACCGGATAAAGTAACCGTAGACGAGGCTGCTGTGCTGGTAGGTATGCTGAAGGGCAATACCATGTATAACCCCCGCAAGAACCCGGAAAATGCCAAGAACCGCCGCAATGTAGTGCTGGACCAGATGGTGAAGTACGGCTACTTAACGGAAGGCCAGGCCGACAAATACAAAGACACCACCACCCCGCTCGATTATCATAAGATAGACTACCACGATGGTATCGCACCCTACTTCAGGCAGGTGCTGGAAAGCCAGGTAAAGAACGTGCTGAAGGACATGAAGAAGCCTGATGGCACCCCTTACGACCTCTATAAGGATGGCCTGAAGATATACACCACTATTGATGTGCGCATGCAGCGCTATGCCGAGGAGGCCATGCAGGAGCACCTTACCCAGCTGCAGCAGCAGTTCATGGCGCAGAGTGGCTACCGCGATGGTAAGGTATGGGAGAAAGGCAAGGGCAGCAATGTATACAACATCCTGAACAATAGCATCAAGGCATCGGACAGGTACCAGAACTACCGCGACATGAACATGACCGAAAAGCAGGCCATGGGTATGATGGCCAAACCGGTGAAGATGCGTGTATTTGCCTGGAACAAACTGCACTACAAGGATACCACCATCAGCCCTATCGACTCCATCAAGTACATGAAGACCTTCCTGCAAAGCGGTTTCATGGCCATGGACCCTTATACCGGCGAGGTAAAGGCATGGGTAGGTGGTATAGACCACAACTTCTTCCAGTACGATCACGTGAACGTGAACACCAAGCGCCAGGTAGGTTCTACCATCAAGCCGCTGCTGTATAGCTTTGCGGTAGATAACGGTTTCTCGCCATGCGGTATCGTGCAAACCACCCCGCAGAGCTTCCCTACCAAGGCCAACTACGATGCCCAGAACGGAGAAGTATATGGCGATGTACCTATGAAGTATGCCCTTGCCCTCTCTTTGAACAACGCAGCGCTGTACATACTAAAGCAGGTAGGTATAGATGCATTTGTAGACTTTGTACATAAATGCAACATCAACAGCAGGCTTGATAAGGTACCATCGGTAGCGCTGGGTGTATCAGATATATCGCTCTACGAAATGATGGGTGCCTATAGTATGTTCCCTGGTGGAGGTACGAATACACAGCCCTACTTTATGGTTCGTATAGAGGATAAGAATGGTATGCTTATCAAGAATTTTGCACCCGTGCAGAAGGAGGTGATCAACCCTATTACAGCCTTTAAGATGGTGACCATGATGAAGGGTGTGGTGAATTTCGGCACTGGTGGCCGTATGCGTCACCGCTATGGGCTGATGAACGATATAGCCGGTAAAACAGGTACCACCAACAACCAGGCCGATGCGTGGTTCATAGGCTATACGCCACAGCTGCTGGCCGGCGTATGGGTAGGCTGCGACGACAGGGAATTCCGCTTCCACAGCGAGGCCCTGGGACAAGGTGCTGCTGCTGCCCTGCCTATATGGGCATTCTTTATGCGCCGTGTCTATGCCGATAAGAACCTGAACATCAACCCAAGCGCTACCTTCCGTGCACCGGAAGGCTTCGAAGACTGCGGCGGTGGCGGCGGTGAGGACAAGATAAACGGCGACAAGGAAGTAGAAGAAAAGAGCGGTGGTGACAAAGCCCCTGCCGACAATAACGACGAAGATATTTAGAACGATATTAGCCTGGGGCTAAACATATGTACAGGTGGTAAGGCGGAAAGCTTTACCACCTTTTTTGTTTGCAGCTAGTGGGAGTTTGCTATTGCCGGGTTAATTTATTACCCGTAAGCCAATAATTTATGATAAAGGCAGATATTTGCACCCTGAATGAGCATTAAAGTAAAGATCATTAACGACCCGGTATATGGCTTTTTGCGTTTCCCGGAGCCGGAGATCATTAAAATAATAGAGCATCCGTGGTTTCAGCGGCTGCGTAACATCAAGCAAATGGGTATGGCCAACCTGGTATACCCCGGTGCTGTGCATACCCGCCTGCACCACTCGCTGGGCGCCTGCCACCTGATGGGCAAGGCACTGGATGAACTGAATACCAAGCATATAACTACCAGCAAAGAGGAATGTATAGCCGCACGTATGGCTGCCCTGCTGCACGATGTAGGCCACGGACCATTCTCGCATTCGCTGGAAAATACCATTGTCAACGTTCACCACGAAACACTGTCGCGCCTGATAATGGAGCGGATGAATGAGGAAATGGGCGGAGCATTATCAACCGCCATAGCCATCTTCGACCACTCTTACCCGCAGCGATATCTGCACCAACTGGTATCCAGCCAGCTGGATGTAGACCGAATGGATTACCTGAACCGGGACAGCTTCTTCACCGGTGTATCGGAAGGGGTTATCGGCTACGACCGCATATTACAGATGCTTACTGTGCGCGATAATGAGCTGATGGTGGAAGAAAAAGGTGTACACTCAGTAGAAAAATTCATTATAGCACGCAGGCTGATGTATTGGCAGGTATACCTGCACAAGACGGTATTAGGCGCTGAGATGCTGCTGATCAATATATTAAAAAGGGCAAAAGCACTGGCAAAGGATGGTCATGACCTGTTTGCCACCCCTACATTTAAATATTTTCTCTATAAAGATCTTACTGAGGAGGACTTTAAAAATAACCCCGAGCACCTGGAGCTTTACTGCCAGCTGGATGATACCGATGTGCTGGCATCGATAAAAGTCTGGCAAACACATGAAGATAAAATACTATCTACGTTATGTAAAATGCTGATTTTAAGAAATCTTTATAAAATATCGTTCAATCCGGAATCTTTGGCAAGCATTTTGCGCGAAAAACGGGATGAGGTGATCAAAAACCTTGGTATAGCAGAGGAAGATGTACATTATTTTGTATTTGAGGGCACTGCAAGCAACAGCACCTACAATACATATGATGAATTGATAAAGATAGAAACGAAGTACGGGCAGGTAAAAAACATAACAGAGATAGAGGACTCTTTAGTTAACCAAACACTTGCACGGGCCGTTCATAAAAACTACATTTGCTACGTCCAATCGTAATGATGATCCCAGGGAAACAAATAAATAACCGAAAATTAACCGGAATATGCAGTTTACAGCCCAGCAGATAGCTACCCTGTTACAAGGACGATTGGAAGGAGATCCTGAGGTAAAAGTGAGTGACGTAGCCAAAATAGAAGAGGCTGTCGCCGGTACATTAAGTTTTATTGCCAACCCCAAATACGAAGAATACCTTTATACATCCAACGCATCCATCATCATCATTAATGAATCTCTGGAGCTTACCGGCCCCGTAAAGGCAACACTGGTGCGTGTAAAAGACGCCTACAGCAGTTTTGGCCTGTTACTGGATAAATACGGTGAGATAATGAGCGGTGCCACCAAAACCGGCATCGAACAACCCAGCTTTATATCGCCTACCGCCAAAATTGGCAAAGACGTGTATATAGGCGCATTTACTTATATAGGCGACAACGCTGTAATAGGCGACAATGTAAAGATATATCCCGGCTGCTACGTAGGTAACAATGTAGTACTGGGTAACAATACCAAGCTATATGCCGGCGTAAAAGTATACGACGAATGCCGCCTGGGCAGCAGTGTAGTGATACACTCCGGCACTGTAATAGGCGGCGATGGCTTTGGCTTTGCCCCGCTGAAAGACGGCAGCTATAAAAAACTGGCCCAGATAGGCAATGTAATAATAGAAGACGATGTAGAGATAGGCGCCAACACTACCGTAGACAGGGCAACGATGGGATCGACAGTGATACGCAAGGGCGTGAAACTGGACAACCTGATACAGATAGCCCACAACGTAGAGATAGGTGAACACACGGTGATAGCAGCACAAACAGGCATATCGGGCAGTTCCAAGATAGGTAAGTTCTGCGTTATTGGCGGGCAGGTAGGCATGGTGGGTCATATCACCATTGCCGACGGCACCAAGATCAACGCCCAGAGCGGTATTTCCAAGTCTGTGACCACGCCCTATACCGTTTTGAACAGCAGTCCTGCATTTGATTATAAAAGTTCGCTGAAAAGTCAGGCAATTTTCAGAAATTTGCCAGAATTGCAGCAGCGGCTGTTGAAGCTGGAAGAGACTGTAAATGAATTGACAGCATTATTGAGTACTCAAAATCTGGAATATAAAAAGTGAGTGAAGACTTATCGATAAAGACGGAGCCGAAGAAAAAAGCAGACAGCCTGCATATGCCGAGTGCCGGTGAGAACCAACATACCCTTAAGGGTAATGTTACCGTTCATGGTGTAGGCCTGCATACCGGCGCAGTGGTAACACTGACCATGAAGCCGGCCAACCCAGGCTTTGGCATCCGCTTTCAGCGTGTAGACCTGCCAGAAAAGCCCATAGTGAAAGCAGACGTAGATTACGTTACAGATACATCTCGCGGCACCACTATAGAACATAATGGTGCAAGGGTAAGTACTATAGAACACCTTTTGTCGGCATTGGTGGGCCTTGCGGTAGACAATGTGCTGATAGAGCTGGATGGCCCTGAAGTACCGATACTGGACGGCAGCGCCAAAGAATTTATAGAGGCAATAGAAAGCGTTGGTGTACTGGAGCAGGATGCCCGCCGCATAGTGTACTCTATAGATACCAATATACATTATTTCGACCCGGTGAAGAAGGTGGATATGCTGGCCATACCATCATCAGACTACCAGATCACTACGCTGATCGACTTCAACTCTCCGGTGCTGGGTACGCAGCATGCCGCTATGAAGCATATCTCTGAATTTAAGAAAGAGATAGGCCCATGCCGCACGTTCTGCTTCCTGCATGAGCTGGAATACCTGCTGGACAACAACCTGATAAAGGGTGGGGATCTGAGCAATGCCATTGTTGTAGTAGACAAGGTGGTAAGCCAGGATACGCTCGACAGGCTGGCAGTACTCTTCAACAAGCAAAAGATAGAAGTAAAGCAGGAAGGCATCCTGAACAACATACAGCTGCATTTCACCAACGAACCGGCCAGGCACAAGCTGCTGGACATAGTTGGCGATCTGGCGCTTGTAGGCCATCCCATCAAAGCACATATCATAGCCAACAGGCCGGGACATGCCACCAACGTAGAGTTTGCCCGTAAGATCAAAGCGTATATCAAAAAGAACAAACACCTTTCTGACATACCACACTACGATCCTAACCAGCCTGCCATCTACGATATCACCAAGATAGAAAGGGCTCTGCCACATAAATTCCCATTCCTGCTGGTAGATAAGATCATAGAACTGAGCGATACCCATGTAGTGGGCATCAAGAATGCTACGTTCAATGAGCATTTCTTCCAGGGCCACTTCCCGGGTAACCCGGTAATGCCGGGTGTGCTACAGATAGAAGCGCTGGCACAGACAGGCGGTATACTGGCACTGAACAACTATGTAGACCCTGAGAATTACGACACATACTTCCTTAAAATAGATAAGGTACGCTTTAAGCAAAAAGTAGTGCCCGGAGACACGCTCATCCTGAAACTTGAATTGTTAAGCCCTATACGCAGAGGCATTTGCGAGATGAGGGGAATGGTTTACGTAGGTAATAAGCTGGCTACTGAAGCTGAGCTGGTAGCCCAAATAGTACGAAAAGAAAAAAGATGATCCACCCGCTTACATACGTACACCCGGATGCGAAAATAGCTCCGAATGTGAAGATCGACCCCTTTACCACGATCCATAAAAATGTGGAGATAGGTGAAGGCACCTGGATAGGATCGAACGTGACCATAATGGAAGGCGCCAGGATAGGCAAGAACGTAAGGATATTCCCGAGTTCTGTGATATCGGCCATACCGCAAGACCTGAAATACAAGGGGGAAGACACGATCACTATAATTGGCGATAACACTACCATACGCGAATGTGTGACCAT
>CANGNA010000014.1 GCA_947455215.1 Chitinophagaceae bacterium | reverse complement strand
CTTCTTGCTGGGCAATAATACCAAGGAAGATTCGCTGGCCTACAACATCCGCGATAAATATTCGGGCAGCTTTAATGGTAAGGTGTTCCAGGTGCTTAACGTCAATGGCGAGCGTATAGGTGTTCCGGTTTATGAGCGCGGTTTCCTGTGGGGGCTGCAGATAGGCAAGATCATACCATTGAAAAAAGGACAAAAGGACAATGGCCTGATGCTGCTGACCAGCGGCGGTATGATGCAGCACCGCATCAATATATTTGCCCGCGATGGCGATGTAGCACAGATACAGGGCGACTACATGAAGGGCTACGACAGGCTGACACAGGGTTTCTTCGTAGAGCAGTTTGTGGGTTATGTATATTTTTCGAAGAACCGTTTTGTGAACTTCAATATAGGACTGGACCTGGCGTGGGGCTTTACCAAGGGCAAGCGCGCCTACCTGTTTGACGTAGGCCATGCCGACCTGGATAAGCGCAACGATGTGCTGTTTGGTCTGCGTGGTGCCTGGATGATACCGATATTCCGTCCTAAATCAGAAGATATCTCTTTTGAATGATCCATCTGCTGATCTACCGGGTTGTGATAGGGTTGTACACTTTGGGTGTACGCATTGCTTCTTTATTTAAACCCAAGGCCAAATTATTTATAGTCGGCCGCCGCGATCTGCTGGCACGTATGCGTCAACAGCTGGAGGCTGAAAGCCGTCCGCGTATATGGGTACACTGCGCATCGCTGGGCGAGTTTGAGCAGGGCAGGCCTGTTATAGAGCAGCTGCGCCAGCGCTACCCGCAATATGCCATAGTGCTTACCTTCTTCTCGCCATCGGGCTACGAGGTACGTAAAAACTACGATGGTGCCGACCATATCTTTTACCTGCCTACAGACACGGGCCGCAATGCCGCCCGCTTCCTGAACATAGTACAGCCTGCGCTGTGTGTGTTTGTAAAGTACGAGCTGTGGTACGGCTACCTGAAGGGTATTGAAGAACGCAAGATACCGGCTGTGCTGGTGTCGGCTATCTTCAACAAGCGGCAGGGTTTCTTTAAATGGTATGGCGGCTTACAGCGCCGTATGCTGCGCTGTTTCAGTCACCTGTTTGTGCAGGATGGTAATAGTAAAGCGCTGCTCCAGGGGCTGGGCATCACCAACGTAACCGTAAGTGGCGATACCCGTTTCGACCGGGTGATAAAGGCTGCAGGACAGCAGGCTACATTGCCACAGGCTGCTGCGTTTAAACAACAGCACAAACTACTGATAGCAGGCAGCACCTGGGCTGCCGACGAAGCCCTGCTGCACAAGGCATTGCTACTGCTGCCACCCGACTGGAAGCTGGTACTGGTGCCGCACGAGGTACATGCCGGCCATATAGCCGAGATAGCACAACTATATGGCGATGCACTGGTAAAATGGAGCACCTGGGACGGCACACCTACCAACAAACGCGTGCTGCTGGTAGATAAAGTAGGCTTCCTGCTGCAACTATATGCCTATGGCGATGCAGCCTGGATAGGCGGTGGCTTTGGCAGCGCCGGGGTACACAATGTGCTGGAGCCTGCGGTGTATGGCATGCCTTGCTTTTACGGGCCCATTTACCACCAGTTTCGCGAGGCGACAGAACTGATAGAAAAGGGCGGTGCAGCGACAGTGCAGCGCGCGGAAGAACTGTGTGCTGCCATCACATCGGCCAACATGCCTGCCATGGGTAAGGCTGCCAAAGACTATGTACACAGCATGAGCGGCGCTACAGACCTGGTGATGGATGGCATTGCCCGGCTCATGAAGTAATTATTCCATTTTCTACGCTGCCTTTTTCTGCAGGTAATCATCCACCATTATTTGTATCGTGCGCGTGTCGCTGGATGGCCGTGTGCAGTCTTCGTAGCCGAGGTAGCGTTTAGTGCCTGTGGCAAACATGAGCAGATTAAATATCAGCCACCAGCGCTCTACTTCCACGCCATGAAAGTTGATGGTAGTGGTGTCTGTGAAGTCTATGTTGTGGGTGATGAGGTGTTCATAATGAACATAGTCGTCCCAGGTGATGGTTGGTTTGCCCTCGGGCAGCGGGTTGGTGTTTTCTGCAAGGGCCGGGGCGGGTGGTGTTGCTACTGCTGCCGGTATTTCTGCCGGTTCTGCTGCTTCCTTCTTTAGCAGGGCTATCTGTTTGTTGGCCTTTTCTATGGCCGACATCAGGCGCAGTTGTGCGGTCACCTCCTGCGGGGTGGGGAATTGTTCGCCTTCCGGGCGGGTTGCGATGGCGGCCTGCATGTTCATGAGTTGTATGCAGAAGTTTTGCGCGATGGTGGTGAGGTAGGGGATCATTGTTTTAAATGGCTTAATGGCTCAATAGCTGAATGGCTTAATGGACCGGGTTAATGAATGGTTTGCTTGCTTAATGGATGGGCCTTTTTTGTTTCATAGATGATCTTTTTTAGTGACGGTGATAACGCGTTTTACGGTACAAAGATGAGGTGAAAAAGTGCGGTTTGCGCTTTTTGTTGTTTTGCGTTGTACACATAAATGGGAGTATTTTTATATTGAAATGCGCGCTGGTATTGGCGTTGAGGTACTGCGGAAAATGTGGATATGTAGGTAAAATATTTTTTGGTTTGGGTAGAGCCCGTGTCCGTGTCGCCCTTCGGCAGGCTCAGGGTGACACTCTGTGAAGATGGTGACACTCGGAGAAGATGGTGGCACTCGGAGAAAACACAAACCCGAGGGGGGATCGTTGTGGGTTAGCGGACGGTGAAAATGATTGTTTGATTGGGTGTATTTGTGTTAAATTATAGTTAAAGAAAAGTTAAAGGCGACTTGATCGGGAATGGACAGTTATAGTATTTTTTAATGCGATTTATATTTAACCGACAATTAAAGATGTAGTAGGGACATTACATAGCTGGCGTGACATATGAATGCTAAAATGCATTGCAATTATATCTCATTTTTATAGGCCGCAGGTTATAATAATGCAATTGGCAAGCGTTTAAAATATTAAATTATTTTCTTATTATTTACGTTCATATAGGTAACCAGGCGTAAATATTTCAGATCCCGGCATCACGGTACGGTCATAATTGATAATTACATATTCGATATGTGTTTTATTTGAAGCGATGTTGTATAGATTTTATCTATTAAGTAACGGGACAGGCACGATTTTGTAAACAGTTTGCTAACATTCCTTGAATTTTGTGTTAAAGTTTCTTTGCGTAAATACCTAACTTTAAGGCATCAAAAAGATACCCGTGTTCTGTTTGATACAAGTATGTACATCTTTTCTTAGCATCAAAACAATAATTTTTTAATCATGAAAAAGCTCTCCTTAGTTTTTCTCCTGCTTTGCCTGTCGGTAGCCGGTTACAGCCAGATAACGGCTGCCAACTACGGGTTTACGGCAACGAACGGGACATTCAGTAGTATAGCGAGTAGCGGCACTACCCCTACCGTTTGTTGTTCTTATCCGTATGTATTCAATGCTGATGATGTTACATCGGACGCAATCGACATAGGGTTCACGTTCACTTATTGCGGTAACACATACAACTCGCTAACTGCTTGTTCAAATGGTTGGATATCGTTAAACAGCTACGGAAGTTCGGATGGCTACAATGCTTTGTCGGAGTTGCCTTACGTGGGTGGTGGTGTAGGTTTACTTATGCCATTTTGGAACGACCTGAATGGTTCTGCAATGGGCAGTGCGTATTATACCACAGAGGGTACTGCACCTAACAGGCGTTTTATTTTCGAATGGGATGGCTTTGAAGTGTACGGGGCGTCCGGCTCGGGCAGTCAAAATATGCAGGTCATTTTGTACGAAACAACGAATGTAATAGAATTTGTGTACAGTAATGGCACGTTTACCTCTATGGGCTTTACAGGAGGAGGAACAATTGGCATTGCTAATAGCGGCAGTGATTACCAGACATTAAATGATGCATCTGCTGCTCCTGTTTCTTCGTCAACATCGTTTACAACAAATATATCAACATCTCCCGGCGAAGGCCAGGTGTATCGTTACACCCCGCCACCACCATGTAGCACTACTGTTGTTGCGGGCACCGCAAGTGCCAGTCTTATTACTGCTTGCGCATCAGATAACGTAGTACTTAATCTTACCGGCACTACCTCTGCAACCGGCTTTACTTACCAGTGGCAGTATTATGATGGCGGCCTGGGTGTATGGACCGATTTTGCCGGCGCAATTACTAATCCGGCTACAGTCAACATACCTACCGATGCGACGATAAGGGCTTTGGTGACTTGTCCTTTTTCCGGCAACGTAGATAGTTCAACAAGTGTGGATGTTGCGTTCACCTCTGTATGTTTCTGTACGCCGAATTATGCTTCTTCTCCGTCAATATATATATATGGCGGTGCTTTGGGTACTGTGCACATAGATGGTTATTCTGGATCGGTGCTTGATGATCCCGGGCCAGCTACTGTACCGGCAAGTGGTTACGAGGACAGGACGGACCAGACAGTCAGTTTCCAGCAGGGAAATACCTACAATGGTAGTCTGAGCTATACGGCTACTTCATATAACGTGGAAAGCCAGGTATGGATAGACTTTAATGATGATGGTACGTTCGATCCATCAGAGGCGGTCACTCCGGTTATCAATTCGGGTAGCTCTTATACATCGTCTGACAACTTTACCATCAACATCCCGCTTACAGCGGCGGTGGGCAGCCACAGGATGCGTGTAAGGTATGTGGATCTGAATTACTACGGGGGTGTATCGTCTGCAATGGACCCATGTAATGCGTATGATGCCTCATTTACTTATAACTACGGTGTCACCCGCGATTACTATGTGAACATTTTTGCGGCTCCTGCCTGTGCCGGTACACCGGAGGCGGGTACAGCAACAGCATCAACCGCCTATGGTTGTCCATCTTCAGCATTCATACTCACTGCTACAGGTTACACCGTGGCTACAGGGCTTGCCCTGCAATGGCGTACATCGCCCGACGGCAGTACGTGGACAGATATACCTGGTGCTACTACTACCACTTATAATATGACGCCAACAGGCGCTGCATATTACCAATTTGCGGTGACTTGTACCGTATCCGGCCTGACAGACACGACAAATGCGGTTTATGTGAATTATTTCGGGGCGTGTACTTGTGTACCAAACTACTATTATACGCCATACTCCGGCACTTATGATGGTATTGCCCACGTAGCACTTACCGGCGAGGCAGGTACATCGATAGACGATTACGGAGTTACTCCTGCAGTGTCTACAGGTTATGAAGACAGAACAAGCGAGCCGGCTGTAACATTACAGCAAGGTACCAGCTATAGTGGTTCCCTGGCATTACTGGGTTATGGCTACAATAATTATGAGAGCCAGTTCTGGATAGATTATAACGATGATGGCAACTTTGATGTATCAGAAGAAGCTTCTGGTATCATTAACTGGGGTTCTTATTCTACCAGCGGCAGCTATACGCTGAACGTACCGCTTACGGCGACGCTCGGTACTCATCGTATGCGGGTTCGTTATACAAGCCTGAGTTATTTTGGAAGTATGTCTTCCGATATGGACCCATGTAACACTTACGATGCTACTAATACTTATTATAATGGCATGGCGTGGGACTATATAGTTAATATCATACCGGCACCTGCCTGTGCAGGTACGCCTGATGCAGGTACTGCGGCAGCTTCTACGTCTTATGCCTGTCCATCGGCATCTGTAGTATTGACCACTACAGGCTACACTATTGCAACTGGGCTTACTTACCAGTGGTATTCGTCTACTACCGGCGCTACCGGTTCATGGACAGTCATACCAGGTGCTACCGATCTTACCTATACTGCCAGCCCCACCGGCGAAATGTACTATCAGTTGGCTGTTACTTGTACAGCATCTACAGAGTTTGATACTACCAATGCTGTACATGTAGGTTACTTCAGTACTTGCACATGTGTGCCAAGCTACTACTACAGCCCCGCTACTACATCTTACGATGGTCTCAGCAACGTATCGCTAACCGGTTATTCAAGCTCTACAATCAATGATGATGGCCCGGCTGTAATACCGCCGAGCGGTTATGAAGACCGCACGAGCATAACTGTAGATCTGCAACAAGGTGGGTCTTACAATGGCACGCTTTCTTACACTGGTTATACATGGGGCGAGGCATTCAGCCAGTTCTGGATAGATTTTAACGATGACGGTGTGTTTGATGCTACAGAAGCCGTAACAGGAGTTATCAATACTTCATCTGGTACCACTTATGATAACTACACAATGAACATTCCTGTGACTGCCACAGTTGGCGCTCACCGCATGCGTGTACGTAATACTTACTACTACAGCACACCTGCTATCGATCCGTGTGCCATGTATGATCCGATCAGCGGCTACTACTACTACTACGGTACAACCCGCGATTACATAGCCAATATCATATCTATACCTGATTGTACCGGTGCTCCGGTAATGGGCACTGCATCTGCATCGCCAACAAGCGGTGGTGAAACAACTATGTTCACTGTATCTGCTCCGGGTGCGGTATTGGCAGGTGGTATTACGTACCAATGGCAATCATCGCCCGATGGCAGTACATGGACCAATATACCAGGTGCTACCAACAACACTTATACATTCATAGGTATTACTGCAGAAACATTCTACCAGTTGGTAGGTAACTGTTCGTTCAGTACCACATCGGCCAGCACAGTGCCTGTTGATGTTACTTATGTTCCTGCTATGCCATGTACAACTGATGGTCCTTCTTGGGAATATCCATATTCATGGGCGGTTACAGAGTATGCGATCGATGCAGTGACCTTTAATGG
Source organism: Chitinophagaceae bacterium (assembly GCA_947455215.1). Taxonomy (GTDB): domain Bacteria; phylum Bacteroidota; class Bacteroidia; order Chitinophagales; family Chitinophagaceae; genus Flavipsychrobacter. The sequence goes on along the minus strand of CANGNA010000014.1, from coordinate 68,533 downwards.
CTTCTCTGGCTCCACACTTACAGATGCTGGTATCACTACTATTATTGATCCGTATACCGCTTACCTGGATCACACTACATTGCCGGCTGTTACCATGGAGCAAACAGGTGTGTATGCTTCGTCGGCTACGTGGATCAATCCGTATTCATGGATCAATCACCAGGCATTGCAGGTATGGATAGACTTTAACAACAACGGTGTATTCGAAGTGTCGGAAGAAGTAAGCCCGGTTTCTGGCTTTGACGTATCTACTACGCCTAATCCGACTAACTTCAATATCAGCATACCGGCTACTGCTGCGCTTGGCTTGCATAAGATGAGGATACGCGGTATTGCTGAATACGACTATACAGCATTGGCACCTGCTCACCTGGATCCTTGTGCGATCAATTTCTATGGTACAGCGCCTAACTACCAAAGTGGCGATGCTATGGACTATATGGTGAACATTGTTCCGCATTGCTCGTTCACTGCAAGCGCTACTACAGGTGGCTCTGTATGTCCTAACACAACAGTGTCACTTGTTGGTGCTACAACGGCGCCAACATATTCATGGAGTGGCCCCGGTGGTTTCACATCTACCGATATGGTAACAACAGCTCCGGGTATTGCTTCTGCACAGGTATATACATTTGTAGCTACAGACGGTACATGTACATACTCTCTGACCACTACGCAGAATCTGCTGCCTGCAGCGTTCCCTCCGGTAATATCGCCTGCTCCGGGCTCTGTATGTAATGGCTCTGTATTAACGCTTACAGCTACTGTACCGGGCATACCAGGTACTGTGATCTTTGCGGATGATTTTAACTCTGGTATAGGTTCATGGACGGTAGATAATACAGGGATGACATCAACGTCCAGCCTTGGTCCATGGCAGACACAGCCTGATGGATATTCATATGTGGGCACTACTTTCCATAGCCCTGACAACACCCAGTTCGTAATTACCAATGCCGATAACGGTGGTTCTGGTTCTTATACAGTTACCAAGCTGATCTCTCCGACCTTCTCTATGGCAGGATTCACTGCAGCATCATTATCATTCCAGCATTACTTCCACGGTTATTATGCCGATGCTACGGCAGCAGTAGAAATATCTACCGATGGTGGTTCAACATGGTCTACTATCAACGATTATGCTACCATCTCTGTTGGTACTGCAACATCGTTCCAGACTGCAACTTTTGATCTGACCAGCTATGTAGGTAGCGCCAACTGCCAGTTGCGTTTCAACTACAATAGTAACTATGGTTTTTACTGGGCTGTAGATAATGTATCTATCACAGGTACACCAACAGTAGGTGCAGCACCTACATGGGCATCAACTACCGACTTATATGTTGATCCTGCTGTGACAACGCCATATGCAGGTACTGCACAATACAGCGTGTACATGCATCCTACTACATATTCAACTACCACTACTACACACTATATAGCAAGCGTGGCGCTGGGTACATGTATCTCTTCTGATACTACTGATATTACAGTGAACGTGGTTTCCCCAATCGTAGCCGGTGGTTCTACCACTATATGTGCGGGTAACACTTTGTCTCTGACAGATGTTGACGCGGGTGGTACCTGGAGCCTGTCTAACACTACTGTGGCCAACATAACTGCTGGTGGTTTGGTTACCGGCCTGGCGAGTGGCGTTGATACTGCTTACTATAACGTAGGTGGTTGCAGTTCTTATATAGTGATCAATGTATCTACAGTGGCACCAACCATCAGCGGCACTACGGCGCTGTGTACAGGTGGCCTTACCACTACACTCACCGCTACAGGCGGTGCAGGTACGTGGAGCGGCGGCAGTGCATCAGTAGCTACAGTTGACGCTGGCGGCGTGGTTACATCTGCCGGTGTTGGTTCTACTATTATTACTTATACTTTAGCTTCAGGCTGCAGCGATACAGCATTGTTTACCGTACAGGCGCCTCCGGCGGCTATTACCGGTACAGCATCTGTATGTTATGCCGGTGGCCAGACAACACTGTCTGATGTTACAACAGGTGGTACCTGGAGTGTGAGCGGTGGCGGTGCGGCTACCATTACCAGCGGTGGTGTGGTAACAGGTCTTGGCTCAGGCCCGGCTACCGTTACTTACACTACATTGCCAAACTGTTATGCAACAGTAGCACTTACCCTGAATGCTTATCCTTCTCCGATCACAGGTGCATCAACGGTATGTACGGGCTTTAGTACATCGCTGAGCGATCTTACCGGCTCAGGTACATGGAGCACTACTGCTTCAGGCCCTGCTACGGTAGATGGCAGCGGTAATGTTACCGGCGTCAGCGCAGGTAATGCTACTATTACTTATACAAGTACTAATGGTTGTGCGGTAACTAAGATCGTTACTGTGAACAGCTCTCCATCTGTTATCACCGGTACGGCATCTGTATGCTACACCGGCGGCCAGACAACACTTACCAGCGCACCGCTGGGTGGTACGTGGAGCAGCAGCAATGGTACTATTGCTACCGTAACCAGTGGTGGTGTAGTTACCGGCCTGGCTGGTGGCTCTGCTACTATTACGTATACTTCTCCGCTTAACAGCTGCTATGCTACACGCACGCTTACGCTGAATGCCAACCCTAACCCTATAGGTGGTGTGGGTACGGTATGTGCGGGCGGCGGTACGCTTACGCTTACTGAGTCTTCAGGTTCAGGTACGTGGACATCGGGTGCAACAAGTATTGCTACTGTAACCAGCAGCGGTATGGTTACCGGTGTAAGTGCAGGTAATGCGGCCATCACCTTTACCGATGCCAATAACTGCCGTGCTGTTGCTACAGTTACGGTTAATGCACTGCCTGCTGCAATTACAGGTACTACAACTATCTGTAACCTTGCCTCTACTACATTGTCTGACGTGAGCACTCCGGGTACCTGGAGCACTACTACGCCTGCTATCCTTACAGTAAATGCAAGCGGTGTTGTGACCGGCGTTTCATCGGGCGTAGGTACAGTGGTGTTCACACAAACATCTACAGGTTGTTCAAGGTCTGCAAGTGTTACAGTGAATGGCCTGCCAACATCTATTACGGCAGGTGCTACAGCTATATGTGCAGGTACTACCACTACAGTTGCCGGTACACCAACGCCTGGTACATGGAGTGCAACCCCATCTACAGTGGCTACGGTAACAGCAGGTGGTGTGGTTACCGGTGTGGGCGCAGGTACTGCAACCATTACTTATACCAACCTGAGCGGCTGTTACATAACAACAACGCTTACAGTTAATCCATCGTTCGTACCAACGGTAGCTATCAATGCTACTCCCGGCCTGGTACTGTGCGACGGTACTGCTGCCAGCTACAGTGCTACCATTACCAATGGCGGTACCGCACCAAGCTACGCATGGACGGTGAACTCGCTGCCGGTATCTACAGCCAGCACTTACAACTATATGCCTGTTAACGGCGACATAGTGGGGCTGACCATTACCAGCAACCTGGCATGTGCTATACCAACCACTGCTACAGCTGCGGTAACCATGACGGTGAACCCGATCATCTACCCGTCGCTGAGCATCAACGGTACGCACAACGATACATCGTGCGAAGGTGCTCCGGTAACTATCAATACGTTCCCGTCTGCTTCATCTACCAGTCCTACTTACCAGTGGTATGTGAACGGTACGCCGACAGCAACAGGATCGAGCTACTCTTACGTAGCTACCAATGGCGACGTAGTAGTAGCGGTAATGACCGCAGGTGCATCTTGCCTGTCAGGTTCATCTACCTACACCGCTGCTGATACCATGGTAATGGATGTGGTGCCGATGGTGCCTGCAGGTGTTACCCTGAGCTCTTCTACAGGTGCGGTATCTTGCTTTGGTAATATAGTCTCTTACCTGGCCAACCCGATCAACGGTGGTTCTGCGCCTACCTTCCTGTGGACAGTGAACGGCACTAACGTAGCTACAGGTCCGGGCTACTTCTACACACCTGCAAACGGCGATGTGGTGGTAGTGACCATGACCAGCAACTACCTGTGTGTAGCTCCTGCTACCGATACAGCTATGATGACCATGAGCGTGCTGACAGGTACATCGCCTGTGATAGTGATCACTACTACACATGCGGGCATGGCGTACAGCGGTATGACCGATACCTTTAACGTGAACATAGTGAGCGGTGGCGGTACAACGCCTACGTACCAGTGGTTTGTGAATGGTATAGCTGTTGTGGGCGAGACCGGTCCGTCTTACATTACTAATATGCTGAGCGTAGGCGATGTGGTTACCTGCCATGTAACCAACGGCGATCCTTGCGGTGGTGTGACGATATCTAATGCTATAACTACAGTGTTTGGTACAAGTGGTGTGAACCAGGTAGGCCAGGCAACAGGTACTATAGAGATGATGCCTAACCCGAACAACGGATCGTTTGTGGTGAAGGGTAATCTTGGCGTTGCAATGAACGAGGATATGCTGCTGGAAGTTACCGATATGGTAGGCCAGGTAGTATATAGCGGTCATACGCAGGCTAAGAACGGTGCCTTTAGCGAGAAGGTGCAGCTGAGCGGCATATTGGCCAACGGTATGTACATACTCAATGTACGTGCTCAGCACATGCAGAAACAATTCCACTTTGTGCTTAACCAGCAATAAAGTTCAATAGGTTTTATAACGAGCCGCCTGTCTTGCAAAGCAAGGCAGGCGGTTTTGTTTTTGGGTTATCCCCGGAGCGGAGCGTGATGTTTGCGGAGTGTGTTGTGTAGTGTTTATGTATGGCGTTAAAATATCAATGTCAAAAGTTGCAGATTTATTTGCTGATATACTATATAAAATGTTCAAAAACAGGTAGTGTTAAATTAGTTGAAATGCCCATGGCATGCGCATTTCGTGGCACGATTTTATATTCTTAAAAAGCTGTGAAAATAGTAGCCGAAAGTTGATAAAAAGTTGTTGTTGGGTTAACTTTAAGACAATAAATATTGTGACGAGTGATTTCTTGCCGGGACAGGATAATATAGTGAACGACAGAGATTCTTGCCGAGATCTTAAAACATACAGTTATGAAAAATCTTGCCTTTTTTCTGCTGGCAGCGCTGCTGTCGGTTACAGGGTATGCCCAAACCACTGCTGCGGCATACAACTTTACCGCTACTACAGGTACGTATAGCAGTATATCTGCTACGGGTACAGCTACAACATCCACCTTCTTGGGCGACGACCGAAATCAATCAGGAATAGCTATCGGTTTCAACTTTGTTTTTTGTGGTACTACGTATACACAACTATCAGCTTGTTCCAATGGCTGGTTGTGCCTGAACAATAGTACGTCGACGGCGCTGACCAACAGCGCTGCCAATGTGGTAGGGGCAGGTATGCTGATGGTGTATTGGGACGACCTGAACGGTAGCGGCAACAATGCTTACTACCAGACAACGGGTACAGCGCCCAACAGGGTGTTTACCTTCGAATGGAAGAACTGGGGTACCTGGACAGGATCGGGCAATGCCAATATGCAGGTGAAACTGTACGAGACCACCAATGCCGTTGAATTTATCTACGGCAGCAGTACCTATGCGTCGCATAGTGCTACGATAGGTATAGCCAACAGCACTACCGACTACCAGACGCTGCCTAATGTGTCGGCCACGCCAACACCCAGCAGCACTACCTTTACTACCAACCTGGCTACATCGCCGGCCAACGGGCAGATATATCGCTGGTTCCCTTGCCCGGTAACAGTTACCGCTACTGCCAGTGCCGCTGTTTGTCCGGGTGGCACCATAACGCTTACGGGCACCAGTTCGGGCACTACTTACTCATGGGCTGGACCTGGTGGTTATACATCTACCAGCCTCAGCCCTGTGCTGAGTAATGTAGCCGCCACTGCTGCCGGTGTATATACGCTTACCGGCAGCGATAGTACGTGCAGCAGCAGGGCCACTGCTACGGTATCGTTACTTGCGCCGCCTGCGGCACCGGTGGTTACTCCTGCATCGGCCATAGTGTGCGATGGTACAACCACGCCGCTTACTGCTACGCTGCCGCCATCTGCCATTAACCTGGTACCTTTCCAGGGGTGGGAGAGTGGTGTGCCCACATCAGCTGGCACACCGGTAAATGGCTGGACCACTACTGCTACATCTACGGCCTATGTTACGCAGGCTACATCCGGTTCGTTTCCATCGGCAACACCCCATACCGGTACATACATGGCCGACTTCCACAGCTTTAGTTATAGTGCTATAAACGTATCGCTCATCTCTCCTTCATTCAGCATGACGGGGATAACAGGCGGGCAGGTTAGTTTCTGGATGTACAGGGATAATGGCTATAACACAGCTACCTACAATACAGAGGGGATAACGGTGTATGTGAACACCAGCGCATCTACCATCGGTGCCACCAACCTGTGCTTTATACCGCGCCGCATAGGGCTGGCACCAACCGGCAGTGTTACCGGTACAGCAACGCCATCGGGCAATGATTGGTATCAATACACGGTATCCATACCTGCTACATACACAACAGGTACCAACTATGTGTTGTTCAACTTTAACAGTAACTGGGGTAATGATATTTACCTGGATGATGTCAGCATCACCGGTAATCAAAGCATAGCACCACCTGTATGGACACCAACCACTTACCTGTATAGCAATGCAGCTGCAACAACTGCCTATACCGCCGGCGATACTTTGCTGAATGTGTATGTGCACCCTACAGGTATTACCACGCCCACTACTATCAGTTATATAGCCACCATAACCAATGGTGTATGCACTGCTGCCGATACAGCTGTGATCACCATTAACCCACCTGTGTCGCCTATAACGGGCAGCACAGATGTATGTATCGCAACCAATGTTACATTGTCTAACGGTGTGGCAGGCGGCACCTGGAGCGCATCCAATGCAACTGTAGCAACAGTTAACCCAACTACTGGTGTGGTGCATGGCAGCGCTGTTGGTGTAGATACGATTTATTATACGGCCCCCGGCGGGTGCGTGGTGTATGCTGTTATTACGGTGTCTAACACTACCACACCTACTGTGGGCAATACTGTGTTGTGCAACGGTGGGCTTACCTCGGCGCTCAGCAATCCTACGGGTGGCGGCACATGGGCCAGCAGTAATGCCGCGGTGGCTACTGTTAGTACAACAGGGTTAGTAACATCGGGCGCGGCGGGCGTGGCTATTATTACCTATACGGCGCCATCGGGCTGTACAGATACTACGCTGGTAAGGGTAACACCGGCACCACCGGCTATTACTGGTTCGCCCAATGTGTGTTACAATGGTGGTGTAACAACACTTAGCGATTCAGTAGCAGGTGGCACGTGGAGCAGCAGCAATGCTACTGTAGCCAGTGTAGATGCTACGAGTGGGGTAGTTACCGGCCTATCTGCCGGCAGTGCAACAGTTACCTATACATCGCTGCCGGGCTGTTATGCAACATTGCCGCTTACCCTGCTGGCCAACCCTGCGCCTATTACAGGTACTATGCAGGTATGCGAAGCGGGCAGCGTGACTACGCTGAGCGATGCTACAGCCGGCGGCACTTGGTCGGCAGCTGCCGTAGGTGCCGCCAGTGTAGATGCCACGAGCGGTGCAGTAACAGGCATAACCGCAGGCACTGCTACCATTACCTATACGGCAGCCAACAACTGTTTTGTTACTGCCCCGGTAGTGGTGAATCCATTGCCTGCGCCTATAACCGGCACCATGCGGGTGTGCGAAACCAATAGCACTATATTGGCTGATGCTGATGCAGGCGGTACCTGGTCATCGGGCAGCACTGCTATAGCTACTGTAAGCAGCACCAGCGGCACCGTAGGTGGTGTGAATGGTGGTATGGCCATTATTACCTATACATTGCCTACCGGCTGTAAGACCACAGCTACCGTAACGGTGAATGATATTCCTACTGCCATAACCGGTAACAACTATGTGTGCAATGGCTACACATCGGTGCTCGGCGATGCAAGCGCAGGCGGTACCTGGAGCAGCAGCAACACGGCTATAATAGGTGTAGATAGCACAGGTGCCATAACAGGCAATACTGTGGGCAATGCTACCATTACGTATACAACAGGCCCCGGTAGCTGCTATGCCGCCAGGGCAATAACAGTTAGCCCTATAGCTCCGCCGACAGTAGCTATACTCGTAAACCCCGGCACTACTGTGTGTGCGGGCACCACGGTCACCTTTACATCATCTGTAACGGGTGGTGGTACTGCACCCATATACGTATGGAGCGTGAACAACGTCATCCTGTCGGGCGATGTGAACTATAGCTATGTGCCTGCTGATGGCGACCTGGTGCGGCTGTGGGTATACAGCAGTTACCAATGTGCGGTGCCCGATACGGCCAGCACAGCAGTAGTAATGACGGTGAACCCGATAGTAACGCCTGCTGTGTCCATCTCTACAGGTATGGGTGATACCGTGTGCCAGGAGTCAGTAGTTACCTTAACACCGATACCGGTGGGTGGCGGTGCAACACCGGCCTACCAATGGACGGTGAATGGTGTATTTGCCGGCATATCACCCACATATACCTACATACCGGCTAATGGCGACGTGATAGGTGTGGTGATGACGAGCAGCGCGCCATGCCGCACAGCCAACACAGCTAACAGCACCAAGGTGCTTACGGTGAGTCCGTATGTAACACCCGACGTTACGTTTACATCATCTATGGGGCCGGTATCGTGCGAAGGCTATCCGCAGGTGTTTAGCGCCACACAACTGAACGGCGGTACCATGCCGCAATACCAGTGGAGTGTGAATGGCGTGGCCACCGGCAGCGGACCGGTATATAGCTACGCACCTGCCAATGGCGACTTGGTGCAGGTAACGCTGACCAGTAACTTCCCTTGTGTAACCACGACTACAGCAACAGCTAATACGGCACTGACGGTGCTGCCCGTTGTAGCGCCGGTGGGTAATGTGTATCCTGAGCCGGGGTATATTGTGGCGCCGGGCATGGTGGTGACCTTCCATTGCGACATACTGAGCGGCGGCGGCAGTGCCCCTACTTACCAGTGGATAGTAGACGGTGTGCCTGTGCCGGGTGCTACCACCAACCTTTATGTGACGAGCGACCTGCAGAATGGTGACTCCGTAACCTGCCAGGTGACCAATAACGATGAATGCAGCGGTATATCTACCTTCAACTATGTGAAAATAACCGTAGGTGGTAACGTGGGCGTGAATACCGTAACGGCTGGTGGCGATATAGTATTGCTGCCTAACCCGAACAAGGGGAACTTTACCGTGAAGGGTAGCACCGGTACAGCCGACGAACTAAACCTGGAAGTGACCGATATGCTGGGTAAGGTGATCTACCGTAACAGGGTGAGCTCGCAGGGTGGACAATTGGATGAACAGGTGAACCTGAACAGCGACCTGGCCAACGGTATGTACCTGCTCACCATCCGCGGTAGCAACCTGAGCCGCACCATACATTTTGAGGTGCAGAAATAAAAAGTATAATATGTTTAAAAGCGTCTTCCACAAGAAGGCGCTTTTTTGTTGCCGGATAGGCTATGGACACCAAGGTGTGAATAAGTCCGTTACAGATGTGGAAATTCGCCAATAAATATTTGGGTTTAGTGCGTAATTAATTAAATTTACTCGTTATTAACTTTCGATTAATTATGAAAAAACTATCCATTGCAACTCTGGTAGGGTTATTTGCGGCATTTAATGCATCTGCTGTATGTTACCCTACATCGGCCTCCTGGTTTAGTGTTGCGTCAGTTGGCTATGGGGTTAATACGTTGAATATTACTGGTTACAGTGGTTCAACAATAACTGATGCAGGTATGACGGCAGCTGCCAGTACTACCACAGGTTATCTTGACCGCACTTCAATGGCTGCTGTGAATTTTTTGCAGGGCGGGGTATATGCGGCATCCGCTGGTTGGGGTACCGTATCTTCCTACCAGGAGTTACAGATGTGGATAGATTTTAATGATGATGGGGTGTTTTCAATAACCGAGGAAGTAACCCCGGTAAGTGGTTTTACCACAGGTACCACAGTTAGCCCAACTAATTTCAATATTACAATACCGGCAGGCGCTAATACAGGTATACATACCATGCGCATACGTGGTGTATGGGAGCAGATATCAACAACTCTTGGTGTAGCACCGGTACATCTTGATCCCTGTCTGATACAATACCTGGCTACGAATCCCAATTACTGGAGCGGAGATGTGGTCGATTATCGCGCTAATATCATTAGCCCATGTCCATTTACTGCTTCTGCATCTAATAGTGGTCCATTCTGTCCGGGTGCGCCTGTTTCCCTGGTAGGTGCTACTACCGCACCTACTTATTCATGGACCGGTCCTGGTGGATTTACATCTGCATCATTATCACCAACGGCACCTGGTATCACAACTGCTGGTACCTATACATTTACAGCTTCCAATGGTACGTGTACCACTACGCTTACTACCAACGTAGCGCTATTGGCAGCGGCGCCTGTACCAACAGTAACACCAGCTTCTGCATCAATATGTAATGGTGGCAGCCTGTCGCTGGTGGCCACAGTGCCGCCAACACCTGGTACTATTCTTACCCAGAACTTCAATTCGTCTGTAGCGCCCTGGACGGTAGATAATACAGGCACGACCTCAACCAGCGCGCTGGGCCCATGGCAGCAGCAGATAAGCCCATACACGTATTCTATTTTTGGTCCTTTCAGTAGCACTGATGCTTCCACATTCATGATGACCAATGCCGATGCCGGTGGTAGTGGTGCAACAACCAGTACCAGGCTGATATCACCAACGTTCTCTCTTGTTGGTTATTCTGCGGCTACGCTCACATTCGAGCATTATTACAGGATATGGACGCTGGGAGATGTGAATGCTAACGTGGAGATATCTACAGACGGTGGCACTACTTGGACCGTACTTAATAACTATTTCTCAGGCGGAGCTACCGTAGGTGCTCCGGCCGCGTTTGCTACTGCAACATTTTCTCTTACACCTTACCTGGGCAGTGCGAATTGCAAGCTCCGTTTTTATTATAACACAGTATATGGGTATTTCTGGGCTATTGATAATGTAAGTATCACAGGTACGCCAACAGCCGGCACCGCCCCTACATGGAGTCCGTCAACTTACCTCTTTACGGATCCGGCATTCACAACACCGTATGTTGCGGGTACACCTGCTACTACCGTTTATGTGCATCCTACTACAGTCTCTTCGCTTACAACAGTTAATTACATAGCAACGTCTACCGGCAGTACTGCCTGCAACTCATACGATACAGGTATAGTTACTATCAATACCGGACTATCAGCTATCACAGGTCCATCTTCAGTATGCTGGGGCGGTACTATCAGCCTGGGCAACACTACACCAAGTGGTACCTGGAGTGCATCGAATACAACAGTAGCCAGCGTGAATGCCACAAGCGGGTTGGTTACAGGTTTGTCAGTTGGTGTTGATACCATTTACTACAACGTTACCGGTTGCGGTGCGTTCCAGGTGGTAACGGTTAACCCCGGCCCGGCAATCAGCGGTCCCTCTAACATATGTATCGGCAATACGATATCGCTTACAGATCCTGCAGGTGCCGGTACCTGGGTGAGTGGCACCACATCTGTAGCTACTGTTACTTCTGCAGGTGTTGTTACCGGTGTAAGCATAGGCTCGTCAATAATCACGTTCACCGCTACATCAACAGGTTGCAAGGATACCGCAATAGTAAATACAGTGAATGCAGCCCCCATAGGTGGCTCGCTTATTGTTTGCTATGGTGGCGGTGTTACTACGCTTACCAATACAGTGACGGGCGGTACGTGGAGCAGTGGTAACCCAACGCTTGCTACGGTAAATGCCAGCACAGGTGCTGTGTATGGTGTGGCAGCAGGCACAGTTAATATTACGTATACATTACCGTCGGGTTGTTTTGTAACTGCAGCGGTTACGGTCAACCCGCCGCTGGCGGCTATTACAGGCCCCGGCACTGTGTGCCCGGGTAGTACCATATCATTAGCGCATGTAACAAGCGGCGGTACCTGGACAAGCGGTGCTACCGGCACAGCAACAGTGAGCGGTGCTGGTACTACAGGTACTGTTGGTGGTGTGGCTGCAGGTAATGCAGTGATCACTTATGCTACATCTGTAGGTTGTACTGCACAACGCACTATTACAGTTAACCCATTACCGGCACCTATTGGCGGCGCTACATCGGTATGTGCTGCTGGTGCTACCATAACATTGACCGATGCTACTACACCGGGCACGTTCAGTACGGCGGGTCCGTCGTCAATAGCCACTGTTACGTCGGCTGGCCTGGTTACGGGCGTGGCTGCGGGTAGTATTACCGTTACTTATACTGCTACCGGAACCGGCTGTTCTATAACTACACCAATTACCGTTAACGCGCTGCCTGTGGCTATAAGCGGTGCTACAACAACCGTTTGTGCAGCCGGTTCGGTTATCACCCTTACAGATGGTACGCCGGGTGGACAATGGTCTAGCGGCGATATGTCGATAGCTACTACTGATGTAGCAAGCGGTGCCGTATACGGTGTTGCCGCAGGTACTGTGCCCATTACCTATACCGTAATAGCTACAGGCTGTTACGTATCAAGAAGTGTTACCGTACTGCCTTTACCTGCAGCAATAACAGGTACTGCGGCCGTATGCGAGGCAGGCGGATCGACAGTGCTTGCTGATGCTACCACTCCGGGTACCTGGAGCGTGAGTACAGGCGGTATAGCTACAGTATCTATGGCGGGTGTGGTTACCGGCCTGGTGGCAGGTAATGCTACAGTGTCTTACACGGGTAGTAATGGTTGCTCTGCTACGCAGGTAGTTACCGTGAACCCGCTGCCAACACCTATAGCCGGCCCGTTAACTGTTTGCCAGTTGGCAGTAACTACACTTTCCAGCACTCCGGGTGGTACGTGGGTAAGTGGTGCTACAGCTATAGCAACAGTAGCTTCTACAGGTGCTGTGTACGGTATAGTGGGTGGTACTGCGCCAATAACATACACATTGACAACCGGCTGCCGCAGGAGTGTAGAAGTTACCGTGAACACAATACCTGCACCTATAGATGGCAGCGACTTTGTGTGCATCGGCTCTTCAACATCGTTGAGTAACACCGTATCGGGTGGTACATGGAGCAGCAGCAATCCATCTATTGTATCTGTAACTACGTCGGGCACGGCATATGGCCTGGCTGTAGGTGCTGCTACTGTTACGTATACTACGGGTACCAATGGTTGTCTTACCAGCAAATTCATGACGGTAAGCCCAATAGCGCCGCCGTCTGTTTCCCTGACACCAAGCGCAGGCACTACAGTTTGTGCAGGCACACCTGTTACATATGTGCCAACCATCGTTGGCGGTGGTACATCGCCACTGTATGTATGGAGTGTGAATAATGTAATTCTTTCAGGAGCGTCTTCTTATACTTACACTCCCGCAGATGGCGACAGGGTACGTGTATGGATACTGAGCAGCTACGCCTGTGCAGTGCCCGATACATCGAGCGCATGGCTGGATATGCATGTGAATCCTATTGTGACCCCTGCTGTAACTATATCGACAGGTATGGGCGATACAGTTTGTAACACTATGCTGACCACGCTGACCCCAACGCCGATTGGCGGTGGTATAACACCGAGCTACCAGTGGGCCGTGAATGGTGTGCCTTCAGGTGTTAGTCCTACGTATACTTATAGTCCGACGAACGGTGATGTGATCAACTGTATCATGACCAGCAATGCGCCATGCCGCACAGCCAATACCGCTACCACTACCAAAGTGCTGACGGTAAGCCCGCTGATAACACCGGTGGTGAACATATCATCGGCCATGGGCCCTGTAACGTGCGATGGCTATCCTGATATTCTGAGTACTACCATGTACGGCGGTGGTACAGCGCCTACCTACCAGTGGACAGTTAATGGCTTGCCTGCGGGTGTTGGCCCTACCTACACTTATGCGCCTGCCAATGGCGACCTGGTGCAGGTGACCATGATCAGCAACTTCCCTTGTGTTACTATTGCTTCGGCAAGTGCTAATATGTCGCTCACCGTGCTGCCTATTACACAGCCGGTAGGTGTTATCACCGCACAGCCTGGTTATATAGTGCCTGCAGGTGTTAACGATACCTTTACCTGCACAATAACCAGCGGTGGTGGTATAGCGCCTGCATACCAGTGGTTCATTAATAACGTGCCACAGCCGGGCGCTACCAGCAGCGTATTTATTGCCAACTTCCTGCATAGCGGCGACTCTGTAAGCTGTGCGGTTACCAATACCGACCAGTGCAGCGGTGTGAGCGTATTCAGCTATCTGAACATCACAGTTGGTAACAACGTAGGCGTGTATGATCTTACCCAGGGCCGCAATGTGCTGCTGGTGCCTAATCCTAACAATGGTACCTTCCGCGTAACCGGTAATGTAGCGGGTGTGGTGAATGGTACTATAGGTGTACAGGTTACTGACATGCTGGGCAAGGCTATTTATATGAGCAATGCTGAGGTGGCCAATGGGGTAGTGAGCCACGAGCTGCAGCTGGATGGTACGCTGGCTAATGGTACTTACCTGCTGACCATACGCAATGGTACAGAAAGCAAGACGCTGCATTTTACGGTTCAGCGTTAAGTTCATAAGAACCAAGTGCCAAAGTCCAAGAGCCAAGAGTCAAGAGCCAAGGTCCAAGAACCAAGGTTCAAGGTCCAAGAACCAAGAACCAAATTCCAAGGTTCAAATTCCAAGAACCAAGAGTCAAATTTCAAGGTGTATATTTTATTGGTGCCGCGTTGAGCGGCACCCTTTTTTGTGGGTGAGCTTAGCGGAGTAGAGTTTCCGAAGCAAATACGCATAGGTGCAAGACTGCTTTCCCGAAAGCGTTCGGGGAAGACTGTTCCTCGCAGAGACCCATGTTTTTTGATACAAAACGAATACGCCCAGATGTGGCTGTCAGTCTGAAGACAGGACAGCGGCGTTTTTTCAATAGTAGTACCGCATGTTACAACTCGCCCCAGGTGACGGGGCTTTTGCGGAGGATGTTTTCCAGTTCTTTTTCGCGGCGGGCTACTTGTATGCGCATGGGGGAGAACAGCCAGCGGGTGCGCAGCTTGTGCAGCCTGTCTTGCGGCGGGCGAATGATGATGCGACTAAGCAAGTTGAGCGCAGCAAAGTGCCTGAAGGCCCTCGATAGCTTTGCGAAATATACTATGGTGCCGGCATCGCAACGCTCCAGTATTTGCTGTAGTGCTGCAGGTTCTGTAAAGCTGGAAACGCACAGCACAGTGCCATTCTTAGGGCTGAAGTATTGGTGCAGCTCCTTATCCCTGTGCCACTTGCTGTTGCTGATGACGCGTGCGGTGGTCTCGGCTTCATCGCCGCCGGAGGGTACTTTTAGCTCCTGGTCGGATATGAACGACATCTTCCATTCCTTTTTAGACAGGGCGTCGTAGATGGTCCACACATCGTTCTTAAAGTAGTTGAGCATCTCTTTAGCATACTCGCTATTTACCCAGCTATCCTTTACCCCGGCATGAAAGGACGCATAGTAATAAAGATGCGATGCGAATGGCTCGAACATTTCCGGCACACGGATGACCAGTTCCCGGTTCTTGGCATATACCTTCCATATGATACGGCGGATATCATCGCCGGCCTCAAAGTCTTTATAGTTCAGGTATTCACCCTCCACGCGGCGCATTTGCTCTATGCGCACATCCAATGTTTCTGTTTTCTTTGGGGCCACCTCGGGGTCTTGTTCTTCCTGCAATACAGGGGGCTGGTAAAAGTGCCCGCTTACCGGCTGCGCCACAGCCAGGGAAAAGATGTGTAGCATATCCTGGAAGAAAACGAAGCCTCCCTTCAGTTGGTACTCTTTAATATCGGGCAGCATAACGCGACTGCGGCCTGTGATGGCCAGCCTCCAGATGCTGCGTTCCTTTAGCTGGTTGGATAGCAGGCTGAAGCGGTCGGTCATCAGGTTGTTGTCGTAAATAAGGCTGCCCTTTACAAAGCCCAGGAAGGGACGGAAGGCGTGGGGCAAGCTGGCATTAAGGAACAGTTTGTTCTTGCGCCCACGGCGTGCCTCGGTATTGAACTCGACCCGCAAGACACTATTCTTATTCTTCCTGATGATGAGGTAGTATACCCAGCAGGCAATGGTAGATAAAATGGACAGTGCTACCAGGCTGCCCAGCACCCAGAACACCATCTTGCCCATGAGGATGATAAAAGGCATGAATGACGAAGGGGCTTCGCCCTTGGGCACGGGCTTGTATAACAGCTTGTAGCCGCCCCAAAGCAGGGCGGCCCAAAGTATAGTATTGAACGTAAGCGGGAAATACTGCATGGCGTAGCGGAAACGCCACTTTACGTTTTTCAGGTTCATGATCAGGGTATGAAAATAGATAAATAAGGATTTAGGTGTTGTTAAAATCTACTTCTTATCCTTAACATCCCGGAACGTGACGATGCCTGACAGTATTTTCCTGCATATTTTTTCTCTTTCGGCAGGGTCTGTAATGGTGGCCACATCTGCTGCATTATCTATAACGCCACATTCCAGCAATACGCCCGGCACTGTGTTGGTCTTTAATACTGTCAGTCCTTTTTGTTTTATCGTGGTCTTGCCGGCATCAAGCTGCTGCATAATGGCAGATGCCAGGATGCGGCTATTGGCATAAAACGGGCTTTTCTCAGATACGTATAATTCGTAGCCCTTGTGTGCGGTTTCGGCAGGTTCGTTCTTGCTCATGTGCAGGGATAAGAACATGGAAGCGTGCGCCGAAGCTGCAAGACCTGCCCGTTCGCCCAGGCTGGGGTAGTCGTCTCCGCTGCGTGTAGGGATAGCGGTGATGTTATATTCTGGTGCCAGCCTTACCAACTCTTTAGCCATGAGTAAGGTGAGTTCCTTTTCCTGCTGTCCGTTGGTATTGACGCCGCCGGCATCCTGCCCGCCGTGTCCGGCATCTACTATGATGGTTATTTTGGTAGCGATAGGGTGTACCTTTTCTTTAGGAGAGAATGAAAATAACAAGGTTGTTGCAGCGGCCAAAGGCAGCACGGCCAGCATACGCATAAGCCTGAATGAGGTGTTGGTTTTGTGTAACATAAGTAGTCTTCTTTTTACTGGTGAATAAAAAAATGGTTGTATAATGCCCGGGTATTTGTTGCCAAGATGCGCGCGCAACAGCATGGCTGCAAACGCACCGGTGTCATTATCAGGTATTGCGGCCTCATCGGCCAGGAACTCGTGCACCAGCGCCAATTCTTTACGCACGAGCCACATGATGGGGTTTATCCAAAACAGGGCTGTAACCAGCTCTATGATCAACCTGTCGATAGAATGCCGTTGGCGGATGTGGGTAAGCTCATGCGCCATGATGCGTTGCCCTTCGGGTGAGTGGCGGTCGATGACGTTGTTCCAGAACAGGTTATTTAGAAAAGAGAAAGGCGCTTGTTGGATGGTGGTGGTAACGATCAGTATGCCGTTCTCGAAAGCGGTTGGTGCATGCCTTTTTATCCGGTATAACTGTTGGATTTTTCTGATGGAGGGTATAAGTATCAACAGGCCAATAGCAAAGTACAGAGGCAGTAGCAGGTTGATCCAGTTGAACGAATGTGTTGCCGCTATAGCCTGTAGCGGTTCGTCGGTGCCGGTGTTAACGATGTTCAATGCGTGCACCAGTTGAGTAGCTTGCTGTGCAGGAGCCACGTACCAGCTGATGTGGAGCAATGGCAGCAGCATTCCGGCTAATACGATGAACAGGAGGTACGCCCTGTTGAACATATGCATACGGGTATTGCGCAGGCTGATGTGATAATAGCTATATAACAGGCCCGACATAGCAATTGACCGCAGCAGGTATAAGAGAAATGGGGGCATGGCTATTTCTTTTTCTTGAGTTCTTTAACCAATAGCTCCAGGTCGGAGACGGATATCTTTTCCTCATCGACCAGGAACGAGACGATATTGCTGAATGACCCGTTGAAGTAGCTTTTAGCCATACCGGTGAGGGTGGTGGTAGAGTAGGCCTCTTTGCTGACGAGCGGGTGATACCGGTGTATGCGGCCAATAAGCTCTATGCGGACGAACTCTTTTTCTACCAGTATCTTCAGCAGGGTGGCCACAGTATTTTTGTGGGGTTGTGGCACAGGCATGGCCTCTACTATTTCCATGAGCAATCCGTTGCCTAATTGCCAGAGCGTCATCATTACCTGTTCTTCTGCTTTTGTGAGTGTTCTCATTTTTAAACTAATAACTTAGTTCAAATGTAAAACTATTTTTTTAGTTTAAACAAATACTTTTTCCATTTTTTTGAAATTGCTAAGAGTATTAGAATTTTTATCATAAAAAGGAAATGGGTAACTTTAGCGTCCAAACTATAAAATACATTTACAATGAAAAGCTTTTTATTAGCTGCAGTGCTCCTATTCACTGCCACCGCATATGGCCAGATACCTGAGCCAGGTTTTGAGAACTGGTCGGCCTCGGGTCCGTTTATGGCGCCAAATGGTTGGGCTGTATCGCCCGGAGTGGTGAAATCGCCGGACGCCTATGCCGGTAGCTGGGCCCTGCAGTGTAAGGTGGATACCTTTACCAACCCCTTCACGTCGACACTGGATACGATCGCGGGTACCGCATACACCGGCGCTATGCTTATGTCGCCTCCGGCTCCGGGAAGCCTGTATGGCGGTTTTGCCTTCATAGGTGTGCTTGATAGCTTTGTTGGCTACTATAAGTTCCAGGGTGCGCCCGGAGATTCTACGGTGATAATGGCCTATACCAGCCATTGGGATGCTGCAACCAGTACACGTCAGATCGTTCAGCAAGCTACATTTTCTACCGGGCAGGCATCTGCTACCTACCAGCGTTTCAGTGTGCCATTCTCTGCAATGACTTCCGTTGGCGGAATGGATACTGCCTTTGTGCAGGTAATGGCTGCCAATCCGCAGCGTCCGTTGCATATGGGTACATCGGTATGGGTAGATGCGATCGAGTTTCGCCTGCTGCCCGATGCAGTGAATGATGTACAGCCCGCTACCTTTAATGTGTATCCCAATCCATTCTCGGGTAATATCATTATAGCAGGTGGTAATGTGAAAAAAGCCGGTTTGCTGAATATGATGGGTCGCGTAGTTGCAGAGACAACCACCAATACCCTGGATGCTGCGGGTGTGCCGCCCGGCATGTACTTTGCGCGGATAGAGGCCGCCGACGGAACAGTAACAGTGAAACAGTTAGTAAAGCAATAATTAGAAACGCCCCGAGACGGGGCGTTTCTGTTTTTATGATTGCGGTGTGACGTCGAAGTTGACGCGGCCATTGAGCCAGCTTTGGTGCATGGGTACCAGCCAGTTTTCGAGAAGTTCTTGTTTTGTTTCTACTACATTGTTGAAAATAGGCGTGTCTTTATTGATGAGGCCGCGGTCGAGGGCATATTGTACCTGGTTGAAGGGTAGCATATCGGCCTTGCCATTGCGCAGGAAGGTGAGCATCATGCGGTCGAAGAAGTTGACATCGTACTGGCGTTCCAGGCTTTTGATGACGCGTACGGAACTATCGGTGCTGCAACCGCTTACTGTTACATCGGTCTCGTCGGCCATCACCACTACAAACTGGTTGAATAACAACCTGGCCCAGCCTTTCACCGGTTCGCCGTGTGCCTGCCATTGCGTATAGAATTGTTCGAGTTGTTCATTTACCTCATTGGCTTCTTTCTCTATAAAAGCCCTGCTGCTCTGGTACACCCACACGCGCGATCCGTCGGAAAAGTTGGCCGGAATAAGCCCTACAAGTTCTTTTGCTATCATAACTGGGTGCAAAATTACTATAGTTTGTCTGAATCAGGATAGCCGGGATATCAGGATAAGGATGATTTAC
Organism: Chitinophagaceae bacterium; assembly: GCA_947455215.1. GTDB lineage: Bacteria > Bacteroidota > Bacteroidia > Chitinophagales > Chitinophagaceae > Flavipsychrobacter. The sequence continues at coordinate 48,676 of CANGNA010000014.1, read as the reverse complement.
ATTTGGATGAGGCTTAAAGCGTTCACGCCAAAGGCATAAACAATGTAGCGCTGGGGAGTGCATTAAGAGTGGAATTCGCATGCCGACAGGAGAGATTTTAGCCGTCGATATTCCCTAACAAGCCCTTATACAAAAAAAAGACGGAAATGAGCAAAAAAAATGTAACTTTGCACCCTTTCTTTTAAATATCTTTCTTACATATGAAGTTGTCGCAATTCAAGTTCGAATTACCATTAAATCTAATAGCACAACATCCTGCCAAAAAACGTGAAGAGAGCCGCCTGATGGTGGTGCATCGCGATAGCGGCAAAATAGAGCACAAAGTGTTCAAAGATGTTCTGGGCTATTTCCACGATAAAGATGTAATGGTGGTGAACAATACCAAGGTTTTTCCTGCCCGCCTGTATGGCCGTAAGGAAAAGACCGGGGCCAAAATAGAAGTGTTCCTGCTGCGCGAACTTAATAAGCCCAACCACCTGTGGGATGTGATCGTAGATCCTGCGCGTAAGATACGCGTTGGCAACAAGCTGTACTTTGGTGATAATGACGAGCTGGTAGCAGAAGTAATAGATAATACTACATCGCGTGGCCGTACCATCCGTTTCCTTTTTGATGGTTCGGAGCAGGAGTTCAGGAACATGCTGGATATACTGGGCGAAACACCACTGCCTAAATACATCAAGCGCAAGCCTGAAGAAGAAGATAAAGAACGCTACCAGACGGTATATGCCAAGTACGAAGGTGCTGTGGCTGCGCCCACTGCGGGTATGCACTTCAGCCGCGAGCTGATCAAGCGCCTGGAAATAGTAGGTGTAAAGTTTGCTGAGGCTACACTGCACACGGGTCTGGGTACCTTCCGCCCGATAGAGGTAGAAGACCTGAGCAAGCATAAGATGGATGCAGAATACTTTAAGGTAGACGAATATGCTGCCAACATAGTGAACAAGGCCAAGATGGAAAAGCGCCATGTGTGCTCGGTAGGTACTACCACAATGCGCGCATTGGAAAGCTCGGTAACTGCACAGGGCCTGCTGAAGCCTGAAGAAGGCTGGACGAACCTGTTCGTTCACCCGCCTTATGAGTTCTCTATCGCAGATTCGCTGATCACTAACTTCCACCTGCCTAAGACCAGCCTGATGATCATGGCTTGTGCTTTTGCCGGCTACGACCTGATGATGCACACTTACGAAACAGCGATCAAGGAAAAGTATCGCTTCTTCAGCTATGGTGACGCGATGCTTATTTTGTAGTCGTAAGTAATAAGTAGTAAGTCGTAAGTAGTTTACTTAAATATACTTGAGCGGTGCAGTGATGCACCGCTTTTTTTGTACGCAAAAAGGGACTGACTGTATAACAGCATATTTTGTGCTGCTTTTTTATTTTAAGCGGTTAATTTTGCTTCGTCATGAAGATATTTGTTGCGCAACAGAACTACCATATAGGCAATTTCGAGGCCAATACCGATAAGATAATAGCCGCTATAGAACAGGCGAAGCAGGATGGGGGAGACCTAATTGTGTTTTCCGAGCTATCGGTATGCGGTTACCCGCCGAGAGATTTCCTGGAGTTCAATGATTTTATAGAGTCGTGCCTGGCGAGTATAGAGCGGATAAGGCAGGTGGCAGATACGATAGGTGTGCTGGTGGGCTGCCCGTCTCGCAACCCTACTATTGAGGGCAAGGATCTGTTTAACAGTGCCTACTTTTTGCATGACAGGCAGGTAAAGGCTGTGGTGAACAAAACGCTGCTGCCCAACTACGATATATTTGACGAGTACCGCTACTTTGAGCCGGCCTACAGCTGGAATGTAGTGGAGTTTAAGGGGAAGAAACTGGCGGTGACCATATGCGAGGATATCTGGAATCTGACCGATAACCCGATGTACAGGCATTGCCCTATGGATGAGCTGATAAAGCAACAGCCTGATATGATGATCAACCTGAGTGCATCGCCATTTGATTATGTGCATGCCGAGGGCCGCAAGGGTATAGTAAAGCGTAATGTGCAGGAATACAAGCTGCCTATGGTGTATTGCAATACCGTAGGGGCGCATACGGATATAGTGTTTGATGGCGGATCGCTGGTGATGGATGCAGGCGGCAACATAGTGAAGGAGCTGCCTTACTTTAAAGAAGACCTGCAAAGTGTGGTCTTTAACGAGGATGGCAGCTTTAGTGAAGCGGTGGTATGCCCTGCCGATAAGGTGCCGGGGCTGCAGGTAGTGCCGGAAACGCTGATGCCGGAAAAGAATATAGATGCCATACATAATGCCTTGCTTACAGGCATTAGGGATTACTTCGGTAAGATGGGCTTTAAGAAGGCCATAGTAGCTTCATCGGGCGGGATAGACAGCGCTGTGGTGCTGGCAGTAGCCAGCGAGGCGCTGGGCGCGGAGAACGTGAATGCGCTGCTGTTGCCTTCTCAATTCTCTACCGATCATTCGGTAGATGATGCGGTGCAGCTGTCTGAGAACCTGGGTGGTCATTATGATATCATACCGATAAAAGATGTGTTTGGCGCATATGAAACAGCGCTGGCACCTGTCTTTAAAGGGCTGCCATTCAATGTGGCGGAAGAGAATCTGCAGAGCAGGATACGCGGTGCTATGGTGATGGCTTTATCGAACAAGTTTGGCACTATATTGCTGAATACATCTAATAAGAGCGAACTATCTACCGGTTACGGCACGCTGTATGGCGATATGGCCGGCGGTCTGGGTATACTGGGCGACCTGTATAAAGAGCAGGTGTATGCGCTGGCCAGGTACATTAACCGCGATAAAGAGATAATACCTGTAAACATCATTGCCAAGGCGCCAAGCGCAGAGTTGCGCCCTGGCCAGAAGGATAGCGATAGCCTGCCCGATTACCCTGTGCTGGACCCGATACTGTACATGTACATAGAGCGCCGCCTGGGGCCTAAGGAGATAGTGGCAGCAGGATTTGACGATGCATTGGTAAAACGCATTATGAAGCTGGTGAATACCAATGAGTATAAGCGCAACCAGTTTTGCCCCATCATCAGGGTGTCGCCAAAGTCGTTTGGGATTGGCAGGAGGATGCCGATAGAGGGGAAATACCTTTCTTAGAAATGGCTCAATGGCTTAATGGCGGAATGGAATGTGATGGAATGTGATGGAATGTGATGGAATGTGATGGAATGTGGCGAATAGTTTCTGTTTTGTCATGGGAATGTCGGCGCGGAATGGTTTTGGTGGTATCTTTAGCATAAGTATTGACCACTCAAAATTGTATCCATGAAGTTACCATTTGGCCATAAGGCGCTTACGATAGCCGGTTTTTGTATTGCGATATTTGCTGCACAGGCATTTGTGCCGCAGCATCACGAAGAGCCACAAAACCTGAAGGTGCTGCCTAAAAATATATCGGAAGAGGAACTGCATAATGTGATGCGTAACTATTCTATGTCGCTGGGTGTGCGTTGTAATTACTGCCACGAAAGCCAGAAGGTGGAAGGGCAGGAGCGTCCTAAATTCGATTTCGCATCGGACAAGAAAGAAGAGAAGGAAACAGCTCGTGACATGATGCGGATGACCGAAAACATCAATAAGAAATACATGAGCAGTATACAGAACGGTACGCTAAAGCCTGTTACCTGTGTTACCTGCCATAATGGTCATGCGCACCCTATAAATAGTGTTGATTCGCTGAAGAAGCAGTAAGGGTATCACAAGGCTTTGAGCATTTTTTTGAATGCGTCGGCCTGCTCCTTAGATTTAATGTTCTCGGCAAGGGAATTTACTGTGTTGATGTTCGGTTTAGACGCATTAACATCTTTAAGTTCCTTTGCTTTTGCGGTAAGGCGGTGTATCTTATCGAGGATCTCCTTTTTCATATACGATATAAAATTAGGAACAATTAAGCTAAGTACATTATAAAATAATTATAAAGTGATTTATGATTGTTGAGTGGTTGTTGTTCAATTTTATACGGCACTGAATATAGTTCGCTTATATCAACGGTCATATTGTCGTTTTTGTCTGATCCTCGTAATATACGTGCATAATATTTAACCCCAAAAAGCCTGAAGTAATCCCGCAGGTAATCGTAATTTCTCTGTATTGTTCGATAATACAAGTAAGCTCTTCTAAAATCAGACCCATCTACACCAATATATTTATCCGGCTGAGTTTCTAAATATGTCAGTGCGCAGAATAAAACTGTGGAAAGCGCTTTTGAATGATCTAAATGAGGAACACTGGCAAAATCATTCATAGTGCCGTCAGCAACCGGGCCATAACATAAATTCAAAAAGTCTTGTAAAAACAAGTTCTCAGCATCTTGTATCCATACTTCAATATGAACATTATCGCCGTTAATGGTAGGGCTTGAAAATGAAAAACTCTTAAGATTTGTAGTATTTACGTGTAGCTCGTAAATGTTTTCAAAGTTCAGGTCAATATTTAGCATCAGGAAATACGGTTACAAGTTGTGAAGATAAACTATTTTTGCACCCTTATGGGTTTTAGGGGCCTTTTGCTGTTTTTGTTGTGCATACCTGCATTTGTGGGGTGTAGGGTGTATAGTTTTTCGGGTGCTACCATAGAAGGTAAGGACCTGAACATACACCTGCTGGAGAACAAAGCGCAGAACGTAATGCCCAGCCTGGCGGCCACGCTTACCGATAAGCTGCGCAGCCGTATCTTATCGCAAACTGGCCTGAGCCCGGTGACACGTGACGATGCTGATTACGACATCAGCGGGGCTATTGTGGGTTACACGGTTACTGTAACTGCGGCCACCAACGTGCAGACGGCCACTAAAAACAGGCTGACCATCTCTATAAAGATCACCTTTAAGAACAGGAAGAACGAGAAGGCAGGTTTTACGCAAACCTTTACCCGTTTTGCAGATTTTGATGCCAGTCAGACCTTGCAAACTGTGGAAAGTACGCTGATAGACGACATTGGCAACCAGCTTGCCGATGATATTTTTAATAAAGCATTCGTAAACTGGTAATATATTATGGCAGACAATAGTGCAGTTAAAATGATATCAGCATTGATGGCCGACCCTACCGGGGGCAGCGTGACTGATATTATTGAACAGTATCCGTACTTTATACCTGCCAGGTATATAAAGGCGGCGGCTGCGCATAGGGTAGCGCCTTATTCGCCCGCTATGCTGAGCGAGGTGCATGCCTACACCGGCAATTGGCTGTTGTTCCTGGATCACCTGGCAAGCAGGCAAAAGGCGGCGGAGGTAATAGAAGAAGTAATAGCCGAAGAAGTGATATTGCCGGAACTGCAGCAGGAAATGGCAGGAGTAACGGTAGAGGATGCTCCGCAGGACAAAGAGACGATACTTGAAGCTGTAATAGCTACTGAGCCGGAGATAATAGTGCCTGAAGAAGTAACTGAGGAAATAACAGAACACGTGATAAAAGATGATCTGGAGGATATTTTTACCCCCATACAAAGTGATGATTATTTTATGCAGCAAGGCATAAAGGTGAGCCCCGAACTGCCCGGGCATATTGATGCATCGCTGAACAGTGAAGATGAGGATAATAACGAAAAATCGCTGATGGTGATGATGAGTTTTACGGAATGGCTGGTGCATTTTAAGCGCGCCGCCGATGAGCAAAACGCTGAGATAGAGGACAAAAAGGCGGTGCGGGCCATGTGGCAAAAGGAGAAACTGGCGGCTGCGCTGGAAGAGGAAAACGACGAGATACCGGAGAATGTTTTCGAGATGGCGGTAAACTCAATAGCCAAAGAAGAAGGATTGGCAAGTGAATCGTTGGCGGAGATATATGAGAAGCAGGGCAAGCACGACCAGGCGATAGAAATGTATAAAAAATTAAGTTTGCGTAATCCGCAAAAAAATGCTTACTTTGCTGCCCGAATTGAAGAAATAATAAAAGGAAGATAATAATGATCGGTATAATAACTGCAATAATAATATTAGCGAGTGTAGCACTGGGTTTCTTTATCCTTATTCAGAATCCTAAGGGTGGTGGTTTGTCCGGCACTTTTGGTAATATGAGTACACAGGCACTGGGTGTTAAGCAATCTGGCGACATCATGGAAAAAGGTACATGGGTACTGATGAGCGTTATTGCTGGTCTGTGCATTGTGTCTGTTATGTTCATGGCTAAGCCAGAGCGAGGCAGCGATGACAATGCTGCAAAGCAAGCACAACAGAAATCAGCTCCTGCCAAGAAAGGAAAGTAATTAATAAAATTCCCGATAGAAATTACAGGTTGCTGGATCATTCAGCAACCTGATTTTTTTTGTGGGCAATCTGGCACCTCCGTTTTTTTACAACTATTTTTACACAAAATATCATCGCATACCAATGACGCTTTTTAATCAAACCAAACATGCTGTTGCTTCTGCCCTGAAACACCTGTTCCCGGACACGGAGATAGCGGCATCTATGATACAGGTAAACCTTACCAAGCCTGAGTTTACGGGCGATTATACCGTTGTGCTGTTCCCGTTCGTAAAGCTGCTGAAGATGAAGCCGGACGCATTGGGCGCACAGCTGGGCGAATACCTGGTGAACAATACAGAGCTGTTCGGTGAATATGCGATCGTGAGCGGGTTTCTGAACCTGGCTATAAAAGATGGTGTGTGGGCTGGTTTCCTGCAGAACAATTTTAATAACCGGACGTACGGTGAACAGACCGCAAAGGACAACCGGGTAATGGTAGAATATTCATCACCCAATACCAACAAGCCGCTGCACTTTGGCCATATGAGGAACATATTTCTCGGCTCGGCCATGTCGCAGATACTGAAGGCTACGGGTAATGAAGTGGTGAAGGCCAACCTGATCAATGACAGGGGTATCCATATCTGTAAATCGATGATAGCGTGGCAGCAATATGCCAATGGTGCTACGCCTGAATCGAGCGGTATTAAAGGTGATCACCTGGTGGGCGATTATTACGTTAAGTTCAACGATATATATAAAGAGCAGGTAAAAGAGCTTATAGCTGCGGGTAAGGACGAAAAGACAGCAGAGAAGGAAGCTCCTGTAATGCTGGAAGCTCAAGCCATGCTGCGCAAATGGGAAGCCGGCGACCCTGAAGTATATGACTTATGGAAGAAGATGAACGGCTGGGTGTACGACGGCTTTGAGGTGACCTATAAGCAAATGGGCATCACCTTTGACAAGTGGTACTACGAGAGTGATACCTACCTGCTGGGCAAGCAAATGGTGATGGAAGGCCTGGAAAAGGGTGTGCTGTTCAAAAAAGAAGATGAGTCTATATGGATAGACCTGAAGGAAGATGGCCTGGACGAAAAGCTGTTGCTGAGGGGTGACGGGACATCGGTATACATTACCCAGGATATGGGCACTGCCAAGCTGAAGTATGACGATTTTAAGCTGAACCAGAGTATCTACGTGATAGCCGATGAGCAGAACTACCACATGCAGGTACTGAAGCTGATACTGAAGAAGCTGGGCGAGCCTTGTGCTGATGCGGTGTATCACCTATCTTACGGCATGGTGGAGCTGCCTACAGGCCGTATGAAGAGCAGGGAAGGTACTGTGGTAGACGCTGACGATATGGTGGCAGAGATGGTAAGGCTTAGCCGCGAGCAGGCCGAAGAAAATGGCAAGACAGAAGGCTTTACCGAAGAGGAATTGGTGAAGCTGTATGATACCGTGGGCCTTGGTGCACTGAAGTTTTACCTGCTGAGGGTAGACCCTAAGAAGAAGATGATCTTCGACCCTAAGGAGTCGATAGACCTGCATGGCTTTACCGCTACTTTCATACAATATGCGCATACGCGTATCTGCTCTATCTTAAGGAAAGAGGGTATGCCGCTGATGCCTGATACAAGCGTGTTCCAGGCGTTCCAACTTACAGACGGCATAGCGCCAATGGAGAAGAAGATGATATTGCAACTGGAACAGTATCCTAATGTGCTGGCAGCCGCTGCATCGGAATACAATCCTTCTGAGCTGTGTAACTATACGTTCCAGCTGGCGCAGACGTTCAACTCTTTCTACGATGTGCACAGCATATCTAAGGCAGAGAATGACGAGAAGAAGCAGCTAAGGCTGATGATCGTGGTGATGGCCGCATCGGTGATGCGCCATGCTATGGGCCTGCTGGGTATAGCGCTGCCTGAAAAAATGTAATACCACCTTCTCTTTTTTACTATTCTATTATCACCATCACCATGCTGCATAAAGAAGAGCACGAAGAATTGTTTTATCAACTGGCGTTGACATTGGTGCCGGGCATTGGCAGCAAGACAGGCCGTGTATTGCTGGAGCATACCGGCAATGCGGCCGCGCTGTTCAAAATGCCGTTGAAACAACTGAAGAGCATAGATGGCATTGGCGAGGTGAAGGCCAAGGGCTTCCGCAGTGCCGATGTGCTGAATGCCGCTGAAAAGGAACTGGCATTTGTACTAAAGAATGATGTACAGGCGCTGTACCACAACAAGAATTACCCTAAACGGCTGGCCCAGTGCAGCGATGCACCATTGCTCCTGTTCTATAAAGGAACAGCCGACCTGGATGCTGAGCGGATAGTGGCTGTGGTTGGCACACGTAAGAATACAGATTATGGTCAGCAGCTTACAGAAGAATTGATAGAAGGGCTGGCGCAGGTAGACAACCTGCTTGTGGTAAGCGGGCTGGCACTGGGCATAGATGCCATAGCCCACAAGCGCAGCGTAGCTGCCGGCATAGCGAATGTAGGCGTGCTGGGGCACGGGTTGGACAGGATATACCCTGCAAGCCACCAGCAACTGGCTAAACAGATGGTGGCTCATGGTGGGGTGCTGACGGAATTCCCGTCGGGCACGATACCTGATAAGGGCAATTTCCCGATGCGCAACAGGGTGGTGGCCGGCCTTAGCGATGTGACGATAGTGGTGGAAAGCCAGGTGTCGGGTGGGGCGCTGATAACAGCAAAGATGGCGGCTAGCTACAACCGCGAGGTGATGGCTTACCCCGGTAGGGTGAATGATAGCCGCAGCGCCGGCTGCAACGACCTGATACGCTGCAATATGGCCGCTATGATCACCAAAACAGAAGACCTGCTGGAGCAGATGAACTGGATAGACAAGGCCAAAAAGAAACCTGTGCAAAAGCAACTGTTCATCAACTTCACACCCGATGAGCAAAAGATAGTAGACCTGCTGCAAACAAAAGATACCGTGCATTCTGATGAGTTATTTCATCGCACGGGGTTACCTAATTCGCTTCTTGCCGCTACCTTACTGAACCTGGAAATGCAGGGGATCATCAAAACACTGCCGGGGAAGAACTACAGGATGAGTTAGTGATAATTGCTGAATTGCTCAATGGCTCAATGTGATCGAATGCTACAATTTAACCACAAATAATAGCTTTACTATTTTTTGTAAAAGTAGTTTTGTATTTTTGTAGTGGCAAAATGTGAACATGGAATTACAGCTCCAGATAAAGTTGAACCCTAATTTGTACCTGCGCGATCCGGAGTCATCTACTCTTGGCAAAAACATCGTGCGGTATAGTGTGGAGTTGATAGATGAACTGGGATTTGAGGATTTTACCTTCAAAAAGCTGGCCCAGCGTATTGATACTACCGAGGCGGGTATCTACCGTTACTTTGAAAATAAGCACAAGTTGCTTATTTATCTTACCACCTGGTTCTGGACGTGGATGGAGTACCAGATCATGTTCCAGACGAATAATATTGCTGATAACAAGAAGAAGATAGACACCATCATAGCTTTGTTATCCAACCCGCGGGAAACAACGTTTCTGATGGCCAACATAGATAAGGAGAAGCTAAACAGGATAGTAGTTGCCGAGGGCAATAAGGCCTACCTTACCAAGCATGTAACGGAGGATAACAAGGCCATGTTGTTTGCCCCGTACAAAGACCTTTGCCATAAGATAGCCTCCGTGTTTGCTGACTATGCGCCTGGTTATCCTTATCCGCATTCATTGGCCAGTACGCTTGTAGAGACGGCGCACCACCAGATGTATTTTAAGGACAACCTGCCGCGCCTTACCGACTTCGGTCCCGGAGCAGGCGATACCGATCTTGCCGGTTACTTATCTCACCTGGTTTTTGGTGCCCTTAACGCCGCTAAATAACACTATTGCAGGGTGCCTGCGGCATAAAACATACCAGCGTATGCCTTTCTGTATTTAGCCTTTATATCTACCAGCTTCTGTAGTGTTTCCAGTAGTTTCAGTTCGCGCGTATTTACCATGAATATGGTGCTTTCGCCATTGTTGAAACGGGTGGTCTCGCCGTTGAACACCGAGCGGTAATTGTTGTACGCGCGGGTGTATGCATCGGTTTGCTGTTGCAGCGATACGAAGTCGTTGTAATAGCTTTTTACCTTGTTGTCTATGCTCAGCGATACCTGGTCTTTCTCTAGCTCGGTCTCTGTTATCTTCAGCTTCGCTGCGCGAAGGTTGCCCCGTGCTTCGCGCAGGAACAGCGGCATATTAAATTCCATGCCCAGCTTATTATTGTCTGTTACCGTGGTTGAATTCACATCCCCCTTCAGGCCATAGCCTTTAGATAGCAGGTTGGCATTCACACTTAGCTTTGGCAGCAGGTATTGCGACTTTAACTTTCTGTCCAGCTCCAGAATATCCACCTTGCTGGTCAGGGCCTGCACTTTAGGGTGAGTAGCCGCATCGGTCAGCAGTTCGGCCAGGGTGGGTATCTCATTGCCCAGGAACTGTCGGTCCAGCTCGGTAGTGTCTGGTACTACGGTCTCATCCAGCTGCGCGGGTAAGTTGTTATCCAGCCACATGTAGTTAGATAGTTCAAGGCCGGCATTGATATAGTTTACGCGGCTATTGTATTGTTGTTGCAGGATCACCTCGTACTGCGCCTGGGCTTCGGTAGTGTCGATGGCAGGGCGGGAGCCTTGCTCTACTTCCGTGCGCAGGAACTTCATCCGGGTCTTGTTGCCTTCTGCCAGCGAGCATACCGCCCGATACACCAGGTATTCTTTGGTCCAGTTGATGTAGGCTGCATTGGCATCGTAGAGCAGGTTGTTGATGGTGAGTTTTTGCTCTGCGGCTGTAACCTGCGTGTATAGTTTGGCCTGTTGCAGAGCTGCCCTGCGCTTATCGTACAGTAACGAAGTGACGGGTATCTTAACGCCCACAAAACTTGTAACACCGTTTGTAGCTTCTGATGACAGCCTGTCGCCTATGGCTTCTTCATACCCCGCTTTTAACTCTACGCCATACCAGGTGGGTACGTTCAGTTCGGGTTTGAAATAACTATAGTACAGTTTGCCGTTGAAGGTCTTTCTGTCGAGAGCCGCATTGATCGCCGGGTCGAAGCCTCCGCGGGTCTTCTGCACTTCGGCATTGGCCTTTGCCACCTGTATGGCAGCCTGCTTCACCACCGGGTGATAGCTCCTGACAATGCTCAGCAACTGGTCGCGGGTCATTATCCGGGTACTGTCTGAACAGTAGCCCGGCAGGGCGTTCAGCAGCAAGGCCAGCAATATGCTATTTACTAGTTTTCTTCTCATTGTCGGCTTTTTTGGCATAGTAATAATCGGGCGGGAAACCGTTGATGTTACGCCACAGTTCGTACCAGATCGGCACATCGTTCAGCAGGGCGATACCCTGCGCACCGGCGCCCAGCTTCAGGCTATGTGGCCATGGTTTGAACTTGCTGTCTTCTGCTACCAATATACGGAACATACCATTGTTGCTCACGGCACTTTCCACCGCTACAATGGTACCACTGAACACGCCATAGGATGCCTGCGGCCATCCGCTGAACACGATGGCGGGGTAACCATCGAACAGGAAGCGCACCTTTTGCCCTTTGGATATCAGCGGCAGATCTACCGGCCTTACATACATCTCTACCGCATACTCTACCTCCGACGGGATGATCTCTACTATCTTTTCGCCTTCTTTCACTATCTCGTTGATACCTGCTTTTTTGGCCTCTGTAACCTGTCCATCCTGCGGTGCCAGTAAGTAGTACATGCCATTGCGGATCGCGTAGTTGGCATAGGCATTGTTCAGCTTGGCAATCTCGGCCATGCCACCCGCTATCTCGCTGCCTGCTGCAGCTTTGTCGCCACGTGCTTTATATATCTTCTCAGCGTACTCCTGCTGCACCTGCACAAAGTCTGTCTTGGTGTTATTGAACTTTGTTTCTGCCGATATTTTCTTGGCCAATGCGGTTTGCGCGTACTGTATACGTTGTTCCAGCTGCAGGGTAGAGGCCAGCCCGCTATCTTTCATAATGCGTTGGCGGCGCAGCTGCTCTTCAGCTATTCTATGGTCGTTGGCGGCAGCCAGCATCTCCATGCTATCGGCCACTACCTTTAGTTTCAGCTGCCGCATCTTCAGTACCAGGGCCTGTTCCATAGCGCCTATCTGGGCATCTATGGCTGCTACCTTGTTGTTATATGATTCAACACTTGTTTGCTTGGCTGTAAGCTGTTCTTTCGTACGGGCCAGCAGTTCGGGGTCCAGGTAGGCATCCTTTATTTCTGCCAGCTGAGCAATGGTGTCGCCCTTCTTTACATAGTCACCCTCTTTTACATACCACTTTATGATCTTGCCGGGTATCACTGAGTTCAGTTCCTGTGGCCTGTGCTCCTGGCGCAGGGTGGTTATGGCACCTTTGGCGCGTATGTTCTGTGTCCATGGCAGCAGCAACACAATGGCTATCATAACCAGAGTGCCATACAGCCAGTATTTAATAGTGCTTTTCCTGCCTTCCAGGTATATTTTGCCGGGTGCATCCAAGCCGGTATTATTCGCCAGTATCTTGTTTATGTCCTGCATTGTTTAATTGTTTTGGGTGAGTGTAGCTATACCGTTTTCGAGATCTATCACCTTGTGGCACATACTATGGTAGGTAGTATCGTTGGTGACAATGATCACTGTAGTGCCCTGCAGGCCGTGCAGGTAAGCCCTGATGCCGGTTATATACTCGGGTTCCAGGCCCAGCCATGGCTCTTCCAGCAGCAACAGGCGTGGACGATGCACCAACGCACGCACCAGCAACAGCTTTTTGATGATCTTGCCCGGCAGGTGATAGCCGGTAGGCTGCAGTACGAAATCGTACCCCTCTTTATGACTGTCTATAAAGGTTTTGAGGCCTGTGATCGTAGCCAGTTCGTTGAGGTAAGCATAGTCTTCCGGTTCTTTACCCATCAGGATGTTCTCTTTAATAGTACCCTGGAAAACGCCTTGCGTGGTGAGCTGCACGCCGGTGTACTGTCGCAGTGAACTGATGCTGTAGTTGCCCAGCGGAAAATCGTTGATGGTGATGCTGCCCGCATAGTTGTTGTACAGGCCGCTGATGATCTTGAGCAGGGTAGACTTACCACTGCCCTGGCTACCTGTAATGGCCACTTTATCGCCTTTGTTTATGGAGAATGATACACCATGCAGTACCATCTTTTCCTGGTAGCTGAAGAACAGGTTTTGTGCCTGTATGCTGATGCCTTCTTTAGTTTCCAAAGTCATAGATCCCGATGGTTCCATGGGTTTCTCGGGCAGCTTATTGATCTTTTCAACAGAGGTGAGAATGTCGTAGATCTTATCCAGGTTGACGATCAGTTTTTCCACAGACTCGATGACCAGGATGATAACGATCTCGGCGGCGATGAACTGCCCGATGTTGAGCTGCTGATCTACCAGTAGTACAGAGCCAACAATGAGCATAGAAGCAATGATGGTGACCTTAAAAACAATAAGGGTAGTATACTGGGTGATGAGTACCCTGAAGTGTGCTGTAGCCGCGTTGAGGTAGCCGGTAACGTACTCGTCTGTAACCTCCATGTGGTGGGCTTTGTCTTTGCTGAACTTGAACGAGAACACGTTGCGCGCGATCTCTTGCAGGTAGCCGGCTACCTTATATTTGTAGTCGCTCTTCTGCAGGCTGGTCTGTAACCCTTTATTGCCTGTTTGGCGCAGGATGATGAACAATATGGCCAGCAACAGCATACCGAAGAAGATGAACACCGGGTGATAGAAAGACAACAGAATAAGGCCAAAGATGATCTGTATAGATGCGGCAGGTATATCGAGCAATATCTTGGAAATACCTTTTTGCAGCGATACGATATCGAAGAAGCGGTTGCTGAGTTCCGGCAGGTAGTAGCCATTTACTTCGTCCATGCTGAGCTTTGGTAGGGTATCGGCATACAGGAAAGAATAACGAACGAACAATTGCTGCTGTATGCGTTCTATGATCTTCATCTGGGCCACCTGGAGCAGACCTGCCGCCAGCACACCCAGGATAACGAAGATGATGAGCAACACCAGTGATGTAGAGATAGAGCCACCCAGCACAAAGCTGATGATAGACTGTATGCCCACAGGTAGCGACAACTGCACCAAACCGGTAAATACCGCGAAGAAGTAAATAGACGTGATCTCGGCTTTTTGAAACCTGAGTACATCGAGCAGTTTGGTGACCGTATTGGTTCTGAATGTAGCCATATGTGGTTGCTTTACAGGCAAATGTAAACCACGCTGGCTTTAAAATGATAGTAATACTATCAAATTTATGTTAAAAGCTATTTTATTTAATAGCTTGCAGCGATTATGCGCACAAAAAAGAGATAGCCGTGCAGCTATCTCTTAATAAGTATTGTATAATATTTTAATTGCCTGCAGGTTCAGCGGCAGTGGCGTCGGCCTGCTGCTTGAATGTTTCGCGGATAAGGCCGGTGATGTTGGAACTAACCATTTTCTCACCCACCTTTATCATGTTTACGAAAGCTTCAGCTTTAGATATGCCATGGCCAATGATCACCGGGCTGTTGATGCCTATGATAGGTGTGCCACCATACTTCTGGAAGTTAAAGTCGTCGAGGAACGGATCCTTGAAGCCTTTTTCTATAGCCAGTATATCGTACAGCGATTCTGCCATCTTCAGCATTACGTTGCCTACAAAGCCTTCGCATACTATTACTTCAGCTTTGTTGGTGAACACATCGCGACCTTCAGCATTACCTACAAAGCGGATGCCCTGGCATTCCTTCAGCATAGGGTAGGTTGTCTGGGCCAGTACATTGCCCTTACCTTCTTCCTCGCCCAGGTTCAGCAGTGCTACAGCCGGATCTTCGTGGCCCAAAACGTGTTTGGAGTACAAAGCGCCCAGTTGTGCGAACTGCACCAGGTGTTCCGGCTTACAGTCGGCATTGATACCAACATCGAGCAGGAGGTTGAACTTGCCATCGAGGCGCGGAATAGGAGAGGCTATAGTAGGGCGCAGAATACCATCGATAGCCTTTACAGAGTACATAGAGCCTACCAGCATAGCGCCGGTATTGCCTGCACTCATGAACACGTCTATCTTACCCTTCAGCAGCATACCGAAACCCATAGCAATGCTTGAGTTAGGTTTCTCCTTCAGCGCTTTGGTAGGATGCTCGTGCATACCAATTACCTCAGGTGCATCTACCAGCGTATACCTTTCCTGGAAAGGTGCTAACTCAGCCAGCAGCGGAGCTGCTTCTGCGGCATTGCCTACCAATACGATATGCACACTTGGGTCAGCCGACTGTTCGAGGAACTGCCGGACACCTTTAATAGCCTCGGAGGGAGCATAATCGCCCCCCATGATATCCAACCCTATCTTCATCAGGCGAATATAATAGTTTATTGGTTATTTTCACCCTCTGTAGTTGCAGCAGGTGCAGCAGGAGCGTTATCTATCACTAATTTACCCTTGTAGTAGAGTTTTCCTTCTACCCAATGTGCGCGGTGGCGCAGATGGCTTTCGCCTGTTGTACCGTCAATGCTCCAGGTTTCAGCGAAAGCTTTGTAATGTGTCCTGCGTTTTGCACCCCTTTGCGCGGAGTGGCGTCTTTTAGGATTTGGCATTTTACTTTATTTATTGCTTGTTATTACTATTGTTTCCGTAAAAACGGCTTTACTTCTTTGTTTTTTTGGTCTTCGTTTCCTCCTGGATCTTGATGCCTTCCAGCCCTTTCCACAACGGATTGGCTTTAGGTTCTTCGTGCTCTCTTAATTCATCGAGCAGGTGAAGCGCCTGTGGATTGCATCCCGGCTCGCCATCGGCTTTATCGGGGTGTATGTGCTGCAAAGGTACGCTCAGCATCACATACTCGTATATCCAGGTGCTGAGGTCGATGACCGTTTCGCTGCGCGGAATGAATACTACATCATCCTCGTCCTCGGTGTCATCTGTTTCTTCGCTTGTTAGCTTGATGATGAGATTGAATTCATCCCACAGGTCCAGCTTAAAGTCATCGCCGCACCTGTCGCAGGGAACGGTAACATTGCCCCCTATATCAAAATGCAGCATGAAGAAACCCTCATGTTTGTCAAAGACCAGTTTTACTTTAGCACTCCAGCTGGTGAACTCATCGCTACACCCTCTTTCCTGCATAAAACGATCATCAATATCGTATTCTAAGGTATGAGTACCCGGCTTCAGTCCCTGCCATGCTATCTCGTATTCCCGGTTGTGTTTCATACCCTTACCTTACGGTTAAAATCCTTAAAGAGCTTTCGTTTTTTTGTGAGCGTATACGTTCTGTACAGAGCACACTATGTCCACTTTACACCCAAAAGGGTTGCAAAGGTAGGTAAAAAAATTAAATCTACATCATTTTATTTCGCTTTACTAAAAAAGCATGTAACACTTCATCCACAGGCTGGGAGAGGTCTACCTTCACCCTGTCTATCTTATATTGGTGGCACTTATTCTCTATCATTTGCTGGAAATCTTTCATGCGGTTTACGTACTGCTCCTTTATCTGCTGGGGTTGCAGTTTTATGCGGTCGCCGCTTTCCATATCCACAAATTCGTAGGGCCTGTTCTCAAATTCGAAGTCCATTTCCTGAGCACCGTCCATTATATGGAATAAGATCACCTCGTGTTTATTATAGCGTAGGTGCTGCATGGCAGAAAATAGTTCATCTACATTATCGGTATCGTCTATCATATCGCTGAACACCACTACCAGCGACCGGCGGTGCATTTGCTCGGCTACCAGGTGCAGGGCTGCTGCTGCATTGGTCTTTTTATCGGGCGATGTATAGCTAAGGGTGTTCTGTAGCTCCATGGTCAGCTGACGGTAATGGCTGTGGGCACTGCGGCATTGGGAGAAATAGTTCACCTCTGCATCAAATTTGGCCAGTGCTGCGGCATCCAACTGGCGCTTAAGCAGCTGGATGAGGCTGGCGGCTGCCACACAGCTGAACTGCAGTTTGCTCAGCTTCTTTTCATCCTGCGGGAACTGCATAGACGAAGAAGTATCGAGCACCAGGCAACAGCGCAGGTTGGTCTCTTCTTCAAATCGCTTGATGAATAATTTGTCGGTACGGCCAAATACGCGCCAATCGATATAACGCAGCGGATCGCCCTGGTTATACAGCCTGTGCTCTGCAAACTCTACCGAAAAGCCATGGAAGGGGCTTTTGTGCAGGCCTATGATAAAACCTTCCACCACCTGGCGGGCAATAAGTTCCAGGTTATCTATAAGGGGATGCTCTAAAGTCATTTTAACGATGGATGCAGGCGTGGCCGGCACCTTTCAAAGATAGCTGAAAATGGGTGTAAGAAAATGTTATTTACTGCGGAAAAGGTGCGGCTTCCGTTTTTTATGCAGCCTGAAGAGGTCGTATACCAGGAAAATGATGCTGGCCGGAAGCAACACGGGCATTAATTCCAGCAGGGCCAATATGAGCGATGTGGCTTTGGCGAAAACGTGCGGTTTCTTTCCCTGGTCGTCGATATCTACCAGCAGCAGCGAGGCTGCGCCCAGTAATATTGTAGCCAGCGCCAATGCTATTGCTCCGCCCACAGCAACCGGCAGTATAATAAAAAAGCCTACTGCCGTGGCAACACCCAGCAGTGCCGCAATAAGCGCACCCGTAGCTGCGCCATGGATATCTCTGTCGCCGTGCATGCGCATGATAGTTGGGCGGTTATGAACGGGAACGGCTTGTGCAGCAGGGGTGTCGCAGGTGGCTACGGAGGCCCTGGTGATAACAAATGCGGCTTTGGCGTGGGGCGTGGCACACAACAAAACAATGATGGCAACGATGTTCAGTATCCACTTCATACCTAAAAAAATAGCAGCCGATACGGCTGCTATTCAACGGATAATGTTATTAAATATTGTTTACTTTTTCGATTTTCTTCTGCCACCACAGAGATAATATATAATAGCCCCGATGAAAATGACCACCAGTGCCGGCAAAGCTTCAATAATGCCCAAAATGGTGCCCATAACGGCAAACCCTTTTTGCGGCAGCAGGCTCTTTTTATCGTCGGACGCAAGTCCTATGGCTACAATACCTGCCAGCATGGTCAACAGCCCCAGGCCAACGGCCCCCAGTAAAGATGCCGGCAAAACCATCAGGGTAAGTATACCAAAGCCAATGCCTGCAAGGCCAACAATAAAGGAGGCGAGTCCATCGCCTTTTTTATGCTGTTTTTTAGGTTTCTTGTCGCTGTTGCTCCCGGCATCACTTGCTTCTTGCTGTGGTGCAAGGGTGTTATTTGAAACCGTAGTAGTAGCTGCTCCACCTGTTGCCGTAGTTGCTACCGGCTGTTTTATGACAAATGCGGCCTGTACAGGCGTATGGAGTGAGAGGGCGGCCACGAGTGCCATTAAAAAGGTATTTTTCTTCATTTTCTATTTAAAATGTTGGGGTTAAAGGTAGTAGATATGCCCTTTATAATCAAACACTGATTGCGATGATAGCGGGTATCATTTAAAGAAAAACTGCTTCAACACATCTTCCATGCGGTTGCTGCCGGCCTTTTTTAATGTGCTGTGGTGGCTGTTTTCCATAGTGCCGTCGCTCTTCAGGTAGCCGATGGTGCTATGGTGGCTATCTTCAATAGTTCCATCTTTTTTTACATAGCCAATGGTGCTGTGGTGGCTGTCCTCTACAGTGCCGTCGCCTTTAAAGTAGCCTATGGTGGTATTGTGGCTGTCTACGATAGATCCATCAGATTTTAGTTGCTGTGCATTTACCATCCCTGCAAGCAGGCAAGCGGATATTATCAATGTTAGTTTTTTCATTTGTTGTACTGATTTTGTAGTCCTAAGGTAATAAAAAAGCGGTTGCAGGATAACTGTAATATTCACATTTTAATTGGATACACGTTTTTAACTTTGTTGTATGAGTAAATTGAAACTAGCCCTTGTTCTTCTGCTGGCAGCCTGTAATGTAGGCTTTGCGCAGGATGTTCTCTATTCCCCGTTCGATAAGTTTGATTTTCGCAATGGCGAATACGATGTGGTGGGTATGTGCGGTGGTAAATTGTTTACCTACCGCAATACTACAGATGGCGCGCTGCTGGATGCCTACGACGACTCTATGAACAAGGCAGCGACCGTGGTGCTTGATTTCTTTCCTACCAAGATATATGCTACTAAATTTATAGCTTACCCCGATCGTATGGTGCTCTTGTACCAGGCGTTGGAGAGTAATAAGGTGGTGCAATACGCCGCTTTGCTGGACCAAAGGGGCCTGCTAAAGGGCAAGCCAATAGAGCTGGGCCATATCAAAACCAGCATTTTTGGTGCTATGAAGACCTACTATTATGCGTCAGTATCGGAAGATAAGAAGAAGATACTTATTTATACGCTTGATGAAAGGGCCAATGGAGTAGAGATGGATTGCAAATGGCTGGACGACAGCCTGAAAGTTGTGCGGAAGGCTAAAGTTAACTACCCCAGTAAGAGCATGCTGACCAAGGGCGAGGTGAGCATAGCCAATGACGGCACCGTTTATGTTACGGCCTATACAACCACCGGTGCCGAGAACTACGCCGATGACTACATGATACTGTCGCTGCCCGAAGGCAGCACGAAATTTACCTGTAGCCACATGAACCTGGATGGTAAATATGCTACCAGCGGCTATATGAAAATAGATAATGTGAACCGCAGAGTATACTTTGGGGGCTTTTATACCAATAGCAAAAATGGCCACTATGACGGTGTGATCTTTGCGGCCATGAACCCGGTGAGCGATAGTTTTGA
The DNA here is from genome assembly GCA_947455215.1 of Chitinophagaceae bacterium. GTDB lineage: Bacteria > Bacteroidota > Bacteroidia > Chitinophagales > Chitinophagaceae > Flavipsychrobacter. Next base: position 28,713 of record CANGNA010000014.1, on the reverse strand, counting down.
CAATTTCAAATTCATTCCTTTTGATGAGGAACTGATCAATAGGGCATCTGAAAAAGAGAAGCGCAACCCGTTTGATAACTATTTGCCGAGGCAGCTGATCGTAAAAAATGATGGCGGATTTGTGCTGGTAGCGGAGGATACCTATATCACCACACGCACGAACTATATGCCTACAGTTGGTTATTATTCAGCGTTTTATACTCCATATAATACGTCTTTGGTCAAAGAATACCACTACAATGATATCATGGCCCTTTCTTATAATAAGGACGGGGTAAGGGAGTGGAAGTCGTTTGTGTCGAAAGAGCAATATTCGCAGGAGGATAATGGTGCTTTCGGATCTTATGCAATACTTAACTCAGGGGGCTCTTTAGCGTTCTTATTCAACGACTTCAATGCTACGCGTTCCAGGATACAGCTGGCTACAATAGACCCTACGGGCAAAACAGAGATCAGTAGTTTTACCCCTACGGGCAATAATTCGCCCGACTGGTTGCCGAGGGCCGGTCGCCAGGTATCGTCTCGCGTGCTGATCGTGCCATGTTTGTCGAAAAAGCAAATATGTTTTGCTAAAGTGGCATTTTAAGTCGTAAGTCGTAGGTCGTAGGTCGTAAAATTTTAGACATCTAAATTATAGCAAAGTTATTTGCATTGCCCAGTAGGACTTAGGACTTTCTTTTGCATTGTACAGCAGGACTTTCTACTTACAACTTATGACTTTTGACTCTGTACTAAAAATAACTTTGTTAACTTGCAGCCGGGTAACTTTTGCCACACATATATTACTGTAAGTGCTCAGCATACTTAGAAATAATAGTCCTTTTGCGGTCATATTCCTGTTCATTTTCGCCTTTGTGGCCAAAATACAGGTGCTGCTGCATCCTCAATTGCCGGTAATGCTGCACGGGCACTTCATGTACAACTATGTACTGCGTGGCCTGAGCACTGTGTTTGGCAGGGCAGCTTTTGCCTATACACTGCTGGCCGTCATCATGATATTCGTGCAGTCGCTGTACCTGAACAGTATAGCGCTGCGGCATAAATTGTTCCCACGCAACAGTTATCTTACTGCATTTACCTATCTGCTGCTTACCTCTATGTACCCGAGGTTCAGCTTTTTCAGCGAGACACTGATACTCAACTGGCTGCTGATGGGGGCTACGGATATCATGTTCAGCTTTTCGCAAACATCGCAGCCACGCAAGCATATATATAATGCGGCGTTCCTTTTTTCGATGGCTGCCATGTTCCAGTTCACATCGCTGGCGTTTTTGCTGTTGCTGTTGGTGGGCATGGTGCTGTTCCGCTCCTTTAGCCTGGGCGAGTGGTCGGTAGCGCTGCTGGGGTACACTACGCCTGTTTATTTTGTGGTGTCTGTATTATTCCTGGTCAACAAGCTCTACCTGTTCCGGTACTGGCCCCATATAGGGTTCTCCATGTCGCCGGTAAAAAAGGGTATAGGGCCGTTTATTGTGACCATGTCGGGGCTTTTTGTATTGATGACGAGCGGTATAGTGGCCATGCGCAAAAATGTGCAGATGAGTAATATATATGTGCGGCGCGACTGGATAGCACTGTCGTTCTACCTTATTATATCTATTGTCGTGGGTGTGTTCACCGACAACAAGGTGGCAAGTGCCTGGATGATCACCCTGCCGGCGGTGAGCATTATAGTGACGCATGCGCTGGCTCTTGAAAAAAGCAAACGGTTTAGTAACTTTATCTTTTATTTCTCTCTATTATTCCTGGCTTTTTGCCTTTGGCTAAATAAATAAATATTTTAATGAAATTCGGAGTTATTGTTTTCCCGGGATCGAATTGCGACAGAGATATGATGCATGCTTTGCGCGACGATCTGAAGCAGGAAGTGGTGATGCTATGGCATAAAGACCGCGACCTGAGCATGTTCACCACTGATGACTGTATAGTATTGCCAGGCGGCTTTTCTTATGGCGACTACCTGCGCTGCGGCGCGCTGGCCCGTTTTAGCCCCATGATGGAATCGGTTATAGATTTTGCCAACAGGGGCGGAAAGGTGCTGGGTGTGTGTAATGGTTTCCAAATACTGTGCGAGGCAGGGCTGCTGCCGGGCGCATTGCTGCAGAACGATCATCAGAAGTTTACCTGTAAGAATGTATACATCAAAAGCGAGGGTAAGAACAACCTGATGGGCGAGTATGTAGGTACAAAGCCGCTGAAGATACCGGTAGCCCATGGCGAAGGCCGCTACTATGCGGATGCTCCCACGCTAAAGCAGCTGCACGACAATAAGCAGATCGTATTCCGCTATTGCGATGAGCATGGCGAAGTGCACATCAACTCTAACCCCAACGGTGCTATGAACAATATTGCCGGTATCTGTAACGAGGGTCGCAATGTGTTTGGCATGATGCCGCACCCGGAAAGGGCTACTGCCGAAGTGCTGAACAATATAGATGGTAAGGCCATCCTGATGGCGCTGACCCACAGTAACTAACGATTTAACAAATCCGTATAAGTATGTTACTGCGTAAATGCTTAGTATTGTTAGCAGTGTTGGTGTCAGGTGGGAATGTAGTTCATGCGCAGGACAATTATCCGGCCAAATGGCGTTATAACCTCAAAAGAACGGCTGACAAGGAATATCAGTTGGTGTTCCACCTGGAGTTGAGCAGGGGATGGCATATACGCGCGCACAACGACCGGGGCGATAGCCTGATGATGTTGCCGGTATTTGCGTTCACACCCAATACTGAGCTGCAACTGAAGGGTGAGATAAAGCCGCAGGGTATATTGGAAAACGTGAAGGTGGACAGCTTGGGTATGCTGGAAGTGTATAGCTACAATGTGTTGTATACGCAGGCGCTGGCAGCAAAGGCAGGTACGAAGATAAGCGGCAGATATACTTACCAGGTATGCGACAACAGCCATTGCCTGCCCGCTAAGACAGAGAAGTTTGCATTTATAATGAAGGAGTAAATCTAATATATATGAAACTGAATTCCGTAATAGCTGCAACTGCATTGCTTTGTACAGGCACCTGGGTAAATGCCCAGATGCTTAAAGACAATAGTAGGATAACCGGGGAAGCACGAAAGAAAGCCGGTAATAATTACGAGTTGGTACTGCATATGAAGCTGGAGAAAGGTTGGCATATATACTCGATGAACCCCGGTGGCGATGGTATGTTATTCGGCCCGAAGATATTGTTTAAGAAAGACCCCAAGGTAGCGTTGCAAGGTGGTGTGCAGGAAAAGGGTAAAATGATATCGGAAGTGATCATTGAAAGTGATCCGAAGGTAAATATGTACAACGATAAGGTAGACTATGTGCAGCAGGCCGTTATAAAGGGCGCAACAGAAGTAAGCGGTACGTATCAATACCAGATATGTAATGAAAAGGGATTTTGTTTGCCGCCGGCAAAAAAGGAATTTAAAATAGTAGTGAAAGGGTAGTGTGCGGCGGTAGCCATAAAGAATAAACCTTGTCGTTTTTCTAAAAATGATAACAGTATAACCAGGCATGAGATTTTTTAAGCTATTACCGGTCATCTTTTTTATGTTCCTGTTTCAGACAGGGCAAGCGCAAATGCTGAAAGATGAAAGTAAGTGGACCTTTGAGGCAAAGAAGAAAACAGGCAATAAGTATGACCTGATCGTACACCTGAAGCTACCCAAAGACTGGCATATCTATTCTTTTAACCCTGGCGGCGATGGTTCGCTGATACCACCGGTCATTAAATTCAAAGGCAGCGACAAGGTAAAGCTGGAAGGCAAAGTAAAGGAAAGTGGTAAGCTGATAACGGAGACCGTGGATGGCATTGATGGTGCCATACACATGTTCAAAGGCAATGTAGATTATACTCAGTCGGCTACTATTACAGGAAATACTACGATCACCGGTACATATATGTACCAGATCTGTAACGAGCAGACCTGCCTGCCACCTACAGCAGACAAGCCATTTAAAATAGACATTAAGGACGCGGGTGACGGTGGTGCGGGTGGCAATGGCGCCGATGCAGGTAATAATGGTGGCGCTACTACCGCAGCTGTAGAAACTACAAAAGCAGATACTGCGACAACACCAGTTGCAGGCATGCCTGCACCAGCTTCTGCAGACACCACTAAGAAGGCGGTAGCTGCCGGCGATAAGACGGAGGGTAAGAACGGCCTGGAGAATAAATCGTTGCTGGCGTTGTTCCTCATCAGCCTGGGTAGCGGTATCGCGGCCATATTCACACCATGTATCTTCTCTATGATACCTGTTACGGTGAGCTTCTTTACCAAGCGCAGTAAGACCAAGCAGGAAGGTATCAGGAACGCCATCATCTATTCATTGTCCATCATTGTTATATTCACGCTGCTGGGTGTTATGATATCGGCCATATTCGGTCCGGCCAAGCTGAACGAGATATCGAGCAACTGGATAGCCAACCTGGTGTTCTTTGTGATGATCATCTTCTTTGCGTTCTCATTCCTGGGGGCGTATGAAATAACATTGCCATCATCGTGGACCAGCGCAACAGACTCTAAAGCGGGTACGGGTAGCGTGATGGGTATCTTCTTCATGGCGCTTACACTGGCTATAGTATCCTTCTCGTGTACAGGTCCTGTAGTTGGCCCGCTGCTGGTTTTGGCCAGTAAGGGTGGTATAGCCGGGCCTACGGTGGGTATGTTTGGCTTCTCGCTGGGCTTGTCGCTGCCATTTGCCTTGTTTGCTGTGTTCCCGGGATTGCTGAATAAAATGGCATCTTCGGGTGGCTGGCTGAACCAGGTAAAGGTGGTGCTGGGCTTTATAGAACTGATGCTGGCATTGAAATTCTTGTCGAATGCCGACCTGCAGAAAGGATGGCGACTGCTGGACAGGGAGATATTCATTGCCCTGTGGGTAGTATTATCCGTCCTCACTGCTGCTTACCTGATGGGGTGGATCAAACTGTCTCACGACGATGAGCCAGCCAAGAATATCTATGGTCAGAACTACGTGAATACTTTCAAGCTGATATTGTCTATTACGTTCTTCACTTTTGCGGTATACCTCATCCCCGGTATGTGGGGTGCTCCGCTGAATGGTATGAGCGCATTTGTGCCACCTATGGGCACATTCGATGAGTTTGGCGGTACTACTGCAGCCCCTGCTGCAAGTAGCGGCAGTGCCGATAAGGAGACCCGAAAATACTACGATATATTGCACAAATACGAGGGCAAGGCTGTAAAGCAACTGGGCCTGGAAACTTATTTTGATTACAACGAAGCGCTGGCTGCATCTAAAAAACAAAACAAGCCGCTGATGCTGGACTTTACTGGTATCACCTGCATCAACTGTCGCAAGATGGAAGGGCAGGTATGGGCCAAGCCTGAAGTGGCCAAACGCCTGAAGGAAGACTTTATAGTGGTATCGTTATTCTGCGATGCGTATCAGGTGGCCTTACCTAAGGAAGAACAATTCTTCTCTAAAGAACTGGGTAAGCAGGTAGAGACACTGGGTGATTATTGCTCTTACCTGCAGGTGGCCAAGTTTGCCTCAGCAGGTCAGCCATATTATTTCTATACAGACGCCGAGGGTAACAAGCTTGCCGATGGTGGTTATGGCTACGATCCGGATGTAGAGAAGTTTGTGAATCACCTGGATAAGGTGAAAGCAAAGTACAAGGAACTGCACCCTTAAAAAAATAAAAAGTAAAAATTAAAAGTAAAAATCGGTCCGTATAGTGCGGGCCGGTTTGCGTTAACAGACTATGAAAAGAATATTGTTGTTTGGTATTATGATGGCTTGCTGTGTTGCTGCAAGTGCACAACATCCGGTAAAGTATGTGGAGCAGATGAGGCCGTACGTGCCGCGTGATATACAGCCTTTACAAATCGAAATGTATTATGATTATGAAGAGGCGCTTGTGGCAGCAAAATCACAGAAAAAGCCATTGATTGTCTATTTTACGGGTGTTGCATGTATCAATTGCAGAAAAATGGAACAACTTGTTTGGACACAGAAAGGGGTAGCAAACAGGCTGAAAAACGATTTTGTCGTGGCGACTTTATATGCTGATGCGACTTATACTGCATTGCCTTCATCTCAGCAATACTTCTCTAAAGCGATCAACAGGAAAGTTGAAAATCTTGCTCATAAAATATGGGTGCTACAAGATTCTGTTTTTCATTCCAATAGTCAGCCAACTTATTATTTTGTTGATGGCACAGGTGCTCTGATAGTGCCGGACCCTGCACAATATGACCCTGATCCGGTAGTATTTACTGCTTTGCTGGACAAGGTGAAAGACATTTACAATAGAGGGCTCAAGTAAGACACCTTATTAATAATCTGTAAATTTGCACACTGGCTTTATGAAAAAGCCTGGCTTTTTAGGATAAAAACCTAACGCAATAATGATCAAAGAGATTTCCATAGCCATGCTGCCGTCGGATGCAGCAGACGATACTTCGGTAAAGCGGGCCATAGCCGCAGAGTGTGCGGTGAAGTCATCGCGCATTACAGGTTACAAAATAAAGAAACGATCTATTGATGCGCGGTCGAGGCAGCCACAGGTGTTGTTGTCGGTGAGTGTGGGCATAGATGAGCAGATGCCGGAAGTACTGCCTTTTGACCCGGAACTGAACAATGTGACCAATGCGCCGCACGTGGTGATAGTTGGAGCCGGGCCTGCCGGGCTGTTTGCTGCTTTAAAACTGATACAGCAGGGCTACAAGCCTATAGTGCTGGAGCGCGGCAAGGACGTGCGCAGCCGCAGGCGCGACCTTGCGGCCATGAACAAAGAAGGCATCGTTAATCCTGAATCCAACTATTGTTTTGGTGAGGGTGGTGCCGGCACCTATAGTGATGGTAAGCTGTATACGCGCAGCACCAAGCGTGGTGATGTGGGCAGGATACTGCAGTTGTTTCACTACTTCGGAGCCGAAGAGAATATCACTTACGAGGCCCACCCGCATATAGGCACCAACAAATTACCACAGATCATAACCGCCATACGCGAACAGATAGAGGCCTGTGGCGGCGAAGTGCGCTTCAACCAAAAGCTTACAGACATATTGCTGGATCGCGATGCCATAAAAGGTGTGCAGACAGCCGACGGTACCACCATCGATTGTAAAAGTGTTATCCTGGCCACCGGCCACTCTGCCCGCGATATTTTTGAACTGCTGCATCGCAAGCAGATAGAGATAGAGTGCAAGCCATTTGCCCTGGGTGTGCGCATAGAGCATCCGCAATCGTTGATAGACAGCGCGCAGTACCATTGCACCGTGCGCGATGAATATCTGCCACCGGCCAGCTATTCGCTGGTGGCGCAGGAATATGGCCGGGGTGTGTTCTCCTTCTGCATGTGCCCGGGCGGTATCATAGCCCCGGCAGCTACAAGTCCCGGTGAGCTGGTGGTAAATGGCTGGTCGCCCTCTAAGCGCAATAACCCGTATGCCAATTCCGGCACTGTGGTAGCAGTTGATGAAAAAGATTTCGCTCAATATAAATTCACAGGCCCCCTGGCGGCCATGCATTACCAGCAGATGGTAGAGCGTAAAGCCTGGGAGGCCGGCGGTGGTAAGCTGGTAGCGCCTGCGCAGCGCATGGTAGACTATGTAGATGGCCATGTATCCGCATCGCTGCCCGATTGCTCTTACCTGCCGGGCATACACAGCGTGGGCCTGGCATCGGTTTTACCCAAAGAAGTAGGCAATGCACTGAGGGCGGCTGTGCAGGATTTTGGCAAGAAGATGCGTGGCTACTTTACCAACGATGCTGTGCTTGTGGCCACTGAGTCGAGAACCAGTTCCCCGGTGCGTATACCACGCGATAAAGAGACTTTAGAACATATACAGATAAAAGGCTTATACCCATGTGCCGAAGGGGCTGGCTATGCAGGCGGCATCATATCAGCAGCAATAGATGGTGAGCGCTGTGCCATGGCGGCGATAACTAAAGTGCAAAAGTTGTAATTTCAAGCTATGAACAAGCGATTTAGCTTAAGGGTATACGGCATCCTGGTAGACGATGGCCGCTTGCTGGTAAACGAGGAGCTGATAAAGGGCCGAAAGATCATCAAGCTGCCGGGTGGCGGGTTGGATTGGGGCGAGGGCACCAAAGACTGCCTGGTGCGTGAATGGAAAGAGGAGCTGGGCGTGGATATCAAGGTGCGGCAGCATTTCTACACCACCGATTTCTTTCAGCCCTCGGCCTACGACGATTCGCAGATCATCAGCATTTATTACCTGGTGACCGGGCAGATGCCTGAAGTGATCGTAAACCATGTCGAAAATGAGCGGTCGTATTGGATGCCTGTGGAAATGGTGTCTGAAGATACCTTTACCCTGCCCATAGATAAGGTAGTGGGCGGGATGCTGCACAGGCGGTATGGCATACTCCGCAGCGACGGTTGATGTATCCATATTCCTGTATTAACAATATTAATAGTATTATTTTATTGCGTACGTTGCTAAGCATGTACCTTTGCCGCTTATGAAGTTACTCATGTCGTACCTCACCCGCTATAAGTGGATGATCGTACTCGCTATCCTGCTCGCCGCTGTCAACCAGAGTTTTTCACTCATCAACCCCATCATATCGGGTAAAATACTCGACCGTTTCGTAAATCACCCGCATAGCACCGACCCTGCGGGATTGCATATAAGGGATATGACGCAGTTCCTGCAACAGGCTTCTATGCTGCTGCTGGCCATAATGGGTGTGGCCATGGTATCTCGCATAGCCAAGAACTTCCAGGATTATGTGGTGAACGTAGTGATACAAAAATACGGTGCCCGTTTATATACCGATGGTTTAAAACATGCACTGCGCCTGCCGTACCAGGATTTTGAAGACCAGAGCAGCGGACAGACATTATCTATACTGCAAAAGGTGCGCACCGACTGCGAAAAGTTCATCAACTCGTTCTTCAATGTGCTGTTGCCTACTATAGTGGGTATCGTGTTCGTTATTGTGTTTACGGTAAGGCTCAACCCGTTCCTGCCGTTGGTATACCTGGGTGGTGCTGTAGTGCTGGGCCTGCTTACATCGGTATTGAGTAAGAAGATAAAAGTGGTACAAAAGACCATTGTTAAGGAAACTAACGCACTCGCAGGCTCTACCACAGAGTCGCTGCGCAATATAGAACTGGTAAAAAGCCTTGGGCTGACCACACAGGAGATCCGCCGCCTGAATACCACTACCATCAAGATATTGCAACTGGAATTGAAGAAAGTGCGTACCATACGTACCATATCATTCATACAGGGTACGTTTGTTAACTTCCTGCAGCAGGTTATTGTGATGAGCCTGCTGGTGTTTGTGTTCAAGGGTACGCTAACGCCGGGCACCTATCTGTCGCTTACATTCTTTTCGTTCTTCATCTTCGGCCCCATGCAGGAAATAGGCAATGTAATATTGTCTTACCGCGAGGCAGAGGCCAGCCTGAACAACATGCAGACATTGTTCCAGAAGCCGATAGAGTACACCCCGGAAAACCCTGAAGCGATCAACGAGATAGAAGAAGTGAAGTTTGATAACGTGGTGTTCAAGCACAATTCGGCCAATCGCCCTGCTCTTAATGGTATCTCTTTTGATGCCCGCCTGGGCGAGACCATTGCCTTTGTAGGTCCGTCGGGCAGTGGTAAGACCACGCTGGTAAAGTTGTTAGTGGGTTTGTATCATCCCATCAGCGGTAATATATTTTATAATGGCCATAAAGAGATGGCTATTAACTACGAAGAACTACGTCACCAGATGGGCCTGGTAACACAAGACCCACAGTTATTTTCGGGTACTATACGCGAGAACCTGCTATTTGTGAATCCCGGCGCGAGCGATGAGGATGTGAATCGTGCCTTGAAAATGGCATCTTGCCAAAACCTCCTGGCCCGTGCTGAAAATGGCCTGGATACTGTGATAGGCGAGGGTGGTCTTAAATTATCCGGCGGCGAACGCCAGCGTATATCTATAGCCCGCTCGTTGCTGCGCAACCCAAGGCTAATGATATTTGACGAAGCTACATCTGCCCTCGACTCACTTACAGAAGAAGAGATATCCCAGACCATACAAAGCATCACCTCCCGCCGCGAGCATATCACCATCATGATCGCGCACAGGCTGTCTACCATCATGCATGCCGACCGCATCTATGTACTGGAAAAAGGTAATGTGGTGGAAACAGGCAACCATGAATCGCTGGTGGCAGAGAAAGGTCTCTACTACGCTATGTGGCGCCAGCAGATAGGCGAGCGTAAAGATGTGGGTGTAAAAATGGCGTAATAAAGCCGCTTAGGCAGCGGCATAGTCCAGCTGCTTCACCATTGCACACAGCTCCTTCAGGTCTATGGGCTTGTTATAAAAGCCATGCACCTTGGTGGTATCAATATTCATTACAGATACGTTATTCTGGTAATCTTCCTTATCCAGGCTGGTGATAAGGATAACTTTTACATTATTGTCCATACCTTTTGTGCTGAAGTGTTTCAGGAAAATAAACCCGTCGTACGTAGGCATCAGCAGGTCGAGCAGTACTACTTTTATTGAAGCATCCTCTTCCACTATAGCAATGGCCTCTTTACCATTTACAGCTTCTTTTACTTTATAGCCATTTTTTTCAAAGTAGGTCTTATATATCTGGCGGGTAAATTTATCATCATCAACCAGCAATAACGTATTGTTACCTTTTGTGTCTGTATGCCTAGTTTCAGTCATTTGGCTATAAATTGTGTATAAGAAGTTGCATTACGTTAAATGTAAGTCTTTTCGGACAATGCAGTTATAAGTTTTTTTACAGTGGCTGAGGTATACAATTTATGAGTACTAATGTTCGCGACATAAATATTATCTTATATTTGCGTGTACATACATGTAATTTCAAAACAAACAAAATAAAACAAACAAAATGGCAGCAACACAGTGGGTACTGGAGCCCTCACATTCAGAGATTCAATTCAAGGTAAGGCACATGATGATCTCTAACGTTACCGGTAGTTTCGGTAAGTTCGATGGTGCCGTAGAAACAGATGGCGATGACATCTCTACAGCTAAGATCAACTTTAATGTTGACGCAGATTCAATATCTACTAACAACGAGCAGCGCGACGGCCACCTGAAATCTCCTGATTTCTTTGATGCGGCAAGTCATCCGGCTATCAAGTTCGAGAGCACCGAGTTCAGGAACGAAGGCGGTGAGAACTACAAACTGCACGGCAATCTTACTATGCGCGGCGTTACTAAGCCGGTAGTATTGGATGTGGAGTATGGTGGTACTATTAAAGATCCATGGGGTAACATCCGCGCGGGTTTTACTGTAGAAGGTAAGATCAACCGTAAAGAATTTGGCCTTGCATGGAGTGCCATGACCGAGACCGGCGGTCTGGTAGTAGGCGACGACGTGAAGATCCACGCCAACGTAGAGTTTATCAAAGGGTAATTACCCAATATGCATAGCAAAGCCCGGAACGTAACAGTTCCGGGCTTTTTTGTTTTGGGTAATACGTAACTGAACGTTATAACTGTTATGGTTTAAGAAAGGCAAAGTGTAAGGTGTTTTCTATGGTTGTTTAATAGAAATTTGGACAGTGATACAACCAAATGCCATGCAGGAAGCATTTACATGGAGAGCAGCAAACAGCGGAGATATACCCCGGCTGATAGAGTTGGGTATTGTTGCGTACAGCGCGTATGCACCGTTCATGCCTGCTGAAAGTTTTGCTAAGATGAAGAGCAACATCGGTAACGAGGAGACCTGGAAGGGGCTGCTGGCCAAAGCCCACAGTTTTGTTTGCCTGCACAATGATAAAATTGTAGGTATGGCATTTCTGGTGCCATCGGGCAATCCGTGGGATATATTCCCTGCTGAATGGGCGTACATCAGGATGGTGGGTGTAGACCCGGATTATAAGGGGCAGGGCATTGCAAAGATCCTGATGAAACAATGTGTGGCACGCGCCCGGGAGCTCAATGAAACAGTAGTGGCGCTACATACATCGGAAAGGATGCATGCAGCCAGGCATATTTATGAGGCGATGGGGTTCACTATATTGAAAGAGATAGAGCCACGCCTGGGTATGCGCTATTGGGTGTATACGTTAGAATTGCAAGGCGAAAACAGGGCTCGATCAGTGCCGGTAGTTATTGTCGATTACAGTAATGAACATCAGCGTTCTGTCCAGCTATTAATGGATACTGTAAACAGTGAATTTGGTATGCCGCTCGCTTACCCTGGCTATACTCCACGGCATCCGGATCATTACTGGGTGGCTTTGGATGGCGATGTAGTTGTAGGCTCGGTAGCTTTGAATGTTGAAAATGGTTTTGGTGTATTGAAGCGCATGTTTGTGCACAAAGACTACCGCGGAAAAGAGAAGCTAATTGCGCAGCAATTGCTTGATACTGCTTTGAATAGATGCCATGACGTAGGTGTAGATACATTGTATTTGGGCACCATGTACCAGTTTATTGCTGCTCAGAAGTTTTACATTCGTGCTGGATTTGAAAAGATATCTGTCGACCAACTACTGGATACATTTCAAGCAAATCCTGTGGATACATTATTTTTTCGCTTGGAAATTTCTCAACGTAATGATTGAAATTAAATTGACCACTGATGGAGGTGATATGGCGCATTGCGCTCAACTGATGAACAGCAGCGAGCCGTTTATAACTCTTGGCTTTACATACGAACGTTGTTTGGCCGCAATGAAAGGTGATAATAAAGAAATATACCTGGCTTATTATGACGGTGAGTTCGCAGGGTTTGTGGTATTGCAACTGGCAGGTGTGCTAAGAGGCTATATACAAACAATATGTGTAGTTCATGGTCTCAGAGGCAAAGGCATAGGCACCGCACTGCTGGAATTTTCGATAGGTCGTGTCATCAAAATGTCGCCGCATGTATTTATGTGTGTTTCTTCATTTAATCACGGCGCGCAAAAGCTCTATGCTCGCATGGGTTTTGTAAAGGTGGGCGAGTTTAAGGATCATCTGGTTAATGGCTACGATGAATATCTTTTAAGGAAAAGCGTCGGATCTCATTTCGAATACGTGCCGCCGATGGATTAACTGCTGTTTATAATATTAGCTATAGTATGAAAACACAGCAGCACAATTATGCACTTACTAACGTGTGGACAGGCAATACCGGCAACGGTACAGCATTGGTCCGTGGTTATGAACGGTCACATACCGTGTCTATCAAAGGTAAGCCCGAGCAACACCTTACCACCGATAATAATAAGGCTGTAGGAGACCCATCGAAACTGAAGCCTGAAGATCTGCTGGTCACTGAATTGTCTTTCTGTCATTTAATGTCGCACCTCTATATATGTGCTCTGGAAGGGATTGTCGTAACTGGATATGTTGATCAGGCTACCAGTATAATGGAAGAAAATATTAATGGCGTCGGCCGTTTTAAGCTGGTTATCCTGCAACCCACAGTAACGGTGCTGGATAGCAGTATGATCGATAAGGCAATTGCATTACATCACCACGCTCACGAGCTGTGTTATATTGCTAACTCTGTAAACTTCGAAGTGCGTTGTGTGCCGGTTTGCAAGGCAGGCAATGAGGATATTTAGTCGTTTGGTTGCTCCCAGACGATTGGTGTTGCCGCAATAAAAAAGCCGTTCTGAGAACAGACCAGCCCCTATAACCCTATCACCATGAAAACTCTTTATGCTAAAACTATTGTTTACTTGCGGTAATGATAAAAAAGTATCCTTACGCACAAAGTGCATCAAAAGATTGGGGTAAATTATGGGGTTGGCGCGGCGAGTTGTATGTAATGTGGAACGCTTAGTACAAACGGGGTAATGGAACGCGAAAATGGGCAATGCTCTGGTGTATTAGTACTGTATTTTTTTCGTCGGTGGCTACCGTCTGGTTATGTTTTGTTGTGCGTTGAAAACCAATGTATTGTGCGTTAGACTTCTGATATTTTATATTGTTGGCTGCTGCACGTGTTGCTATCTTTTCCATCACCGGATTGTATTGAGAGATCAGGTAGGAGTAAAAACCGTGCCATGATTGGCTGTTTACGAGCGGTATGTTGTTATGGAGTGTCACACTGAGCTTGCCGAAGTGCGACACGGTAACGAGCCTCTCTCTATTTCACCCGAAAATATTTTACCTTTCTTCCCTGAAAGCTCATTTTCGGAACAAGGTTTGCTATACGCATGGGCATGTCACGCTATCTCTTTTGTTTATTGGTTGGCTTAGCATCCTGCCTGGGTGTTGCAGCTCAAGGTATTGTAGCAGAAGTTGTCGACTCTCTGTCGGGTAAGCCGGTGCCTTTCGCAACGGTACGTTATGGTACTTCAGGCTCCGGTACCATTGCCGACCTGGATGGGAAATTCAATACGATCAATGCATTACCCGCTACCGTTAAATGGTTGGAGATATCCAGCACGGGTTACACCACGCGCCGTGTAGCCTTGCCACTGGTAAGCGCGCGCTTACTGCTGGGCCGGGCATCTAACAGCCTTACCGAAGTAGTGATCAAGCCACCATATGATAAGATAAGGCGGATACTGAACACAACTATCGCGAATAAGAACAATAACAACCCCGACAAGTACGATTGGTATCGCTGCAAGGTATATTACAAGATGACGGCCGATATACAACAGCCCGACTCTATATTAAAGAAAGACACTTCGGCCGAGGGGCGCGAATTCAGGGCATTTATGCAAACACAACACCTGCTGATGTCTGAGACCTACAGCATCCGCACCTGGAAGCAGCCCGAGCAATTACAGGAGCAGGTTACCGGTTCCAGGTTCTCCGGGTTGAAAAGATCCTTATTCACTGGTTTGGTGACCGACGTATTGCCGTTTCATGCCTACTCCGACTACATAACACTGAATGGTAAAGACTATCACAATCCCATAAGCAAGGGATATGAGCAGTATTATAAGTTCGACCTGGTAGATGAATTACTACAGGGTGCTGATACCATATGGGTATTAGGCTACAAGCCGCACGGTAATAATGCCAACCACCTAAGAGGACGGGTATTCATCAATAGTCGGGGTTTTGCCGTGGCCAACTTTATAGGCACAGCAGTAGACACTTCTTTAAAGCGCGATGTACGGATAGAACAAGAGTATAAGTTGGTAGAAGCGGATGGGCAGCGACGCTGGTTTCCCGTTCACCTGAACTATATTATAGACTGGCAGCAGAAGAGTAAGTCGACAACTTACAATTGGTACCTGAAGGGCACATCGCGTATCGACTCTGTTTCGTTTAGAGAAGATAAGTCGTTCAGGTTCGATAAAGCACATACAGTATTGCTGCAGCAAGGTGCCGACGAGCTGCCCGATACCAGCTGGAAGCTGTTACGCCCCGATACACTGAACAGCAGGGAAGCACAAACCTACCGGGTGATAGATAGCTTTGGTGCTGCCAAACATTTCGATCGGCTTATGGGGGCTATGGCCCACTTACCTGAGGGACGGATAAGCCTGGGCAAGCTGGATCTGGATGTTACCAAACTCTTCCGGAGCAATAAGTACGAGGGCACAAGGGTGGGCCTGGGCCTGCAAACCAATGAGCGTTTGATCAAATGGCTGTCGGTAGGAGGGTACGCAGGCTATGGATTCACTGATGTGCATTGGAAGTATGGGGCCTTTGCAGAGGTATTTGCCGATAAGACGCGTGAGTTTACCATCCGGGCATCGTACACCGATGATATCAACGACCCCGGCCGTGTGCACCTGCACAGTGACCTGGATAAGAACTACCTGAATGCGTATCTGCTTTATCGCGTGGATAGGTTAGTGACCAGCAGCCTTAGTGTAAAGAAGAAATTTGGTTACTGGGGCATGGAGTTATCCGGTCGCCGTCAGCAGATAACACCGTTATATGATTATGCGTTCGCCTATAAAGGGGAGAGCTACAAGTATTTTGAAGCGCAGGAGGTGTCGCTAGGCTTTAGATATGCATTTGCAGAGCGTACCGCGCCGTTCTTTAGCAGTTATTATTCCATGGGCAGTAAGTACCCGGTATGGTACGGACGGGTTACCGCAGGCAACTTAGCTGCCGGTACCCAACAGCTGCCTTATGTGCAGGCGCTTACTGCAGTATCGTGGCAAAAGCACATCAACCGGATAGGTAATGAGCGGTTGATGGTGTCGGCAGGTAAGATATGGAGCGACGATCCGCTGCCGCTGAGCAAGCTGTTTGCCGGTAGTGGCTACCGCTACGACCCTAAAGATGGTACGGGATTATCGTTGTATTCATTTGGTGGATTCATGACCATGTACCCCTATGGCTACTATACAGATCAATATTTGAGTGTGCTGCTGCGCCACGACTTCGACCGCCGCCTGTACAAGGCAGATATACCGGGTACAACACTCAGTTCGTCTCCATTTATAGGCTTGCAATACAATATGCTGTATGGCACGCTGCAACACCGCGAGGCACAGCAGTTGGTGGACTTCGCCGTGCCCGATAATGCCTACCACGAAGCAGGTATTTTAGTGAACAGTATACTGATGCACCGCTACCTGAATCTCTACTATTTTACCCTGAATGCAGGTTACTTTTACCATATAGCCGACCAGGGTACTGCTAAGACAAATGGTAAGATAGTGTTCGGGGTGAATGTGGAATTGTAGGTAAAAAAAACAGCGGTATGCCGGATAAATCGGCATACCGCTGTTGCAAGATTTATGTTCAGTATAGTTAGTCGCGGATAACCAAAGCACCAGCCATCTTATCGTGGAGTGTCTGGCTGCGGCTATCCCATAACATCATTAAATAACCGATGAGTAGTGTGAGCGCGGATATGATCTTGCCAAAGTAACGGCCGGAAGCCTGTCCAAAGGTCAGCTTTTCGCCGTTGACCGATACAACACTGATGCCGAGCGCTTTTTTCCCTAATGTAGCCCGTGCATTGCCAGACTCCTGAAGCGCACTGTAGAGCCATCCTATTACTGTTTGACCAATAGTGCCGTAAATTAATTTGGTGATCTGATTGTCGTCCGATACTTTTCCGGCCACATAGCTGATCACCAGATTGGGTATTGCCAGGATCAATCCGTCAAGAAAAGCGGCACCAAAACGCTGCCAGAAACCGGCGTATTCAATTTGTTTTTCGGGGAATATGGATTCGTTGATCATTTCCATGGTTACTAATTTTTCATAAATATAAGGCGCAAAACACAAAAGCCTGCAATTGCAGGCTTTTGTGTGATAATTGTGTGCATATCTAGTTTAAGCTGGCCTTACTGTTAAGTTCAGCTCGTTTAATTGTGTATCGTCGATGGCAGATGGTGCGTCCAACATCACGTCTCGACCGGCATTGTTTTTAGGGAATGCCATGAAGTCGCGGATGCTTTCCTGGCCGCCGAGCAGGGCACATAGCCTGTCGAAGCCGAAGGCGATACCGCCGTGTGGTGGTGCGCCATATTCAAATGCGCCCAGCAGGAAGCCGAATTTTTCGTTGGCTTCTTCCTTGCTCATGCCCAGTGCAGCAAACATCTTTTCTTGCAGGTCGCGCTGGAAGATGCGTATAGAACCGCCGCCTATCTCGGTGCCGTTCAGCACTATGTCGTAAGCATTGGCTTTTATCTCTCCGTATCTGCTCAGGTCGTTCATCAGCGCTATATGGTCTGGCTTAGGCGCTGTGAACGGGTGGTGGCGGGCAACCCAGCGGTTGTTCTCCTCGTCCAGTTCCAGCAGCGGGAAGTCTATTACCCACAGCGGCTTATACACACTGTTATCGCGCAGGCCCAGTCGGTTGCCCATCTCCAGGCGCAGTTCGCTCATGGCCTTGCGGGTGCGGGTCTCAGCACCTGCCAGTATCAGTATCAGGTCGCCGGCATTAGCACTGCAGAAGCTGGCTATGTCTTTAAGCTGCCCCTCGTTAAAGAACTTGTCTACACTGCTCTTATAAGTGCCGTCGGCATTGCACTTGATGTTGATCACACCGGTCATGCCTATTTGCGGACGCTTTACCCATTCTGTCAGTTCATCTATCTGCTTGCGGGTATATTCACTGGCACCCGGCACAGCTATTGCAACTATGGTAGCCGCATCGTTGAATACCTTGAACTCAGTACCATCAACTGTGGTGCAATGTACCTTGCCTTCAGCCTTCAGGTTCTGTATCTTCATCTCGAAGCGGATATCCGGCTTGTCGTTACCGTAATGCCACATGGCATCATCAAACGTCATGCGCGGAAAAGCTTCGGTGATCTCTACGCCCTTTACATCTTTGAATACATGCTTGAACAGCCCTTCGAAAGTATTCAGTATATCCTCCTGATCCACAAAGGCCATCTCACAGTCTACCTGGGTAAACTCCGGTTGGCGGTCGGCACGCAGGTCCTCATCGCGGAAGCACTTTACTATCTGATAATAGCGATCGTAGCCGCTCACCATCAGCAATTGCTTAAAGGTCTGCGGGCTTTGTGGCAGGGCATAGAATTCGCCCTGGTTCATGCGGCTGGGCACCACAAAGTCGCGCGCACCTTCCGGTGTCGATTTAATGAGGAATGGTGTCTCTATATCCCAGAAGCCAAGTGTGTCTAAGTAATTGCGCACACTGCGGTTCACCTTGTAACGCAGCTCCAGGTTGCGGCGCAGGGTAGGGCGGCGCAGGTCCAGGTAGCGGTACTTCATGCGCAGCTCGTCACCGCCATCAGTATTCTCTTCAATAGTGAAGGGAGGTACGTCCGATGCGTTCAGTATCTTATAATTGCTTATTTCTATCTCTATATCGCCGGTAGGTATCTTGCCGTTTTTGCTGGTGCGCTCTATTACCTTGCCGGTGGCCTGCAATACAAACTCGCGACCTACAGGGTTCTTATCCAGTTCTGTGGTCAGGGCCTCGTTAAAATATAACTGGGTGATGCCGTAGCGGTCGCGCAGATCTACAAAGGTGATGCTGCCAAACTTACGCACGGTCTGTACCCAGCCCGCCATGGTCACTTCTTCTCCGGTATGCTGCATGCGCAATTCGCCGCAGTTTCTAGTACGATACATATTCTGTGTTTAAAAAACGCTGCAAGATAAAATAAATCGGTGAGGGTAGGGCATTGAGCCATTGAGCAACTAAGCCATTGAGCGATTGATCTTGATCATCTTCAGTGCAGTAATTGCTGCTTCCTCGCCCTTGTGGCCGTGAACACCACCAAGACGTTCCCATGCCTGATCTTCATTGTCCAGCGTCAGTACACCGAAAATTACGGGTACAGGCAGCGTGAGGTTCAGTTGCAGGATGCCGTCTGTAACTGCCTGGCATACATATTCAAAGTGAGGTGTGCCACCGCGTATCACCGCGCCAAAGGCTACAATGGCCTCGGGCTTTACCTCTTGTTTGCTGTAGTGCTCCCATAGCTGCTTTACGGCAAAGGGCAGTTCAAAGGCTCCCGGTACTGCTACCTTGCCGGCAACATCGCCATGAAACCGGTGCAAAGTGCTTTCAAAGCCATTCACCAGCTCGCGGATGATCTTGTCGTTCCATTCGGTGTAGACAACAGCTACCCGTGGCGTACCCAGACCATCCAATCCGTTTGTTTCCAGTAATTCTGCGTTATGTTGAGACACGTTGTTGAAAAATTAAAAGTAAAAAATTAAAAGTCCCCCGCACCTTTCGCTCTCCGCACTGTTTCTCCGCACTGGCGAAGCCTTCCCCGCTCCCGCTCTCCGCACCCACACTCAAGGACGTTAGTCCGCAGGCATTTCTCCTTTTTGCACAGATACCGATCCTCTCGGGTTGGTGATCCGGTACCAGGTAAAGTCCTGGTTGGCTTCCAGGCCGTTGCCGTGTAGTACTTCGCCGCTGGTTTGTATGGTCACCGGCTTTTCTGTGAATATCCGCTCTATGCCGCTGTTCCATATCAGCTCGTCGGTGGTCAGTTCCTCGCCCTTGGTGGTCACTATCTTCACATGGCCCCACATCAGCACATTGCCTGTTGCATCGTATATGCGGCAGGAATCGGCCGTCAATACATTGTTCAGGGTAGCGCTGTCTGAATAGAACTCCACACGTATGCGGGTGTTCAGATCGGTGTAAGGCTGGGTGGCACTCTCGTTCTTTATGTATTCGTGGGCAAAAAGGCGTGCTTTTACCTTGCCCTCTTTGCTGTAAATGCCGGTGATGTCTGTAGCCTTGTCCTCATGGTTCTTGTTGGCCCCTGTGAGCATACTGATCTCCTTAGGGTCGTTGCGGCAGGCCGAGAAGAGACAAAACAAAACACCCGGAATAAGCATCCGGGTTAGTGTTCTGTATATCTTCTGTTGTATGGTCTGCATTACAATTCTTTCTTCGGTATGAACCAGTCTCTTGCATTGAACGTAAGGCCAAAACCGAAGCGTACATATGTTTGCTGCAGCAGTGTGCCTGTTTCTGTGCCATATCGGCCAATATCCAGCGAGGTATGCACCTTGCCGAAGTAAGTAGTATTGTGGCCCAGGCGCTTATATGGGAAGCTTGCGCCCAGTGTAAAGCCATACTGTGGCAGGTTGGTATTCTGCAGGCGCACATAGTCGGTACCGTAGTAGGCGCCCAGCCTGTAGGTGGCCCTGGAGAAGTAGCTGGTTATGTCTGCCGGGTTTGGTGTGAACTCACCGCCCGCAGCTATCCTGTAAGACTGTGAGCCTACGCCCAGGTTCATATTGCTATCGGCAGTGCTGGTATAGCGGCTCCAGTTGCTCATGCTGAAGTCTATGCCGGCTTTCCATTTGTCGGTGTTAGACAGCATAACGCCGAAGCTGAATGACGTAGGCAGGTTCAGTTTGCCCTTGGCGCCGCTGCTGGATAGTGATGTGTCGTTTACAATAGTGTCGCCAAAATTGTAGATGCTCACATGGTAGTTATTGAAGTTCTCGTTAAGGTCTTGTCCCAGGGTGAATGTACCACCTATGTTCAGGGTAAGCCCTGTGTCGCGCATGGTGTGCTGGTACATAATACCACCTTTCCAGTACAGGCCGCCGATATGCGTGTAGTTGGCAAACTGCGCGGTATAAGAGCGGTTGATGATCTGAGAATCTATAGAGTTGACATTGGTAAAGTTGCGGTAGTTACCAAACAGGTAACCTATATTCACCCCAATGCTGAAGTCTTTTATTTTATAAGAACCACCGAGGTAAGCGTAAGACAGGCCACCATCGCCCACGTAAGAGCGTACGGTCTGGCCCAGTTTGGTATAGGTGGTATCTACCAGTGCATAATAAGAATGCGTTACCGGCCTGAGCCCCAAAGCCAGACCGCCTTTTTGCCTGATGGGCAGACCCAGGTTCAGGTAGGCCAGCGATGCTGTACCTGTTCCGTATGATGCCCCGGCCGCGTTGGTAATGGTGCGGTAGCTGGCTACAAGGCCACCCTGGAATGTGGTAGCTGCCAGCCATGAGTAAGATGCCGGGTTATCTGGATTGGCTATATAGGGATCCTGGTAAGCCGAGGTGATACTGCCCATACCCTTGACAGCCGTGCCGTTACCGTTCCATATCTCGCCAATACCGTATTTGCTGTACGGGTTGTTCTCGTTCTCGGAATTTGGATTACTGTAAGTGCTCGTTTGGGCAAATGCTGCACTGCTTGCCAGTAAAGCAAACGCTGCAGCCAGGCTTTTAACGGGGAATTTATACATTATAGTTTAAAATTACATTAAGCCCCTTGAGCAGTAGGTCAGGGTCGGCAAATATCTTACTTTTAAAAGTATCGACAAAAAACGGTGCGTCGCCACCGGTCAATATAACGTTAAAATCAGCATAATTTTTCTCATATGCTGCTATCATACCGTCTATCTCGCAGGCTACCCCATATATGGCACCGCTGCGGATGCAGGTCTCGGTATCGTAGCCCATCAGGCGGATATCGCCATCTTTGCTTACTTCCGGCAGTGCATCAGTAAACTCGTGCATGGCCTTCAGGCGCATCAGCATGCCCGGCGATATGCTGCCGCCGCGGAAGGTGCGTGTCTTCTGCACCATGTTGTAGGTGATGCAGGTGCCCAGGCATATCACCAGGTTATCTTTATCGGGGAATGTGTGGTGCGCGCCTACTACCATGGCCAGCCTGTCGGCACCCAGTGTTTCGGGGGTAGCGTAGGCATTGTTGATGGGCACACGCGTATGGCCGTCTACCTTCAGGTATTTAGCCACTTTACCTGCCACCAGTTTTTCGGTGAGGGCACTGGCATCGCTTACTGAGCTGATGGCTGCTTTTTCGGGCTGGTACGCCTCTATTATCTTCGACAGTTCTTCTGTTACGTGGCCTTGTGCCAGCACATAGTGCTTCACAATAGTGTCATTCTCGAATATGGCTGCTTTGACATTGGTATTTCCCCAGTCGATACAAAGATTAACAGGCATGTGTATATGTTTTGCGAACACGCAAAGTAGTGATTTTTTAGGTTTATCTATATGCATATGGGCAATTATTTGTGGGGTGCTCACCTATCTTTGCATTATGACAGATAAGAAGCCCATAATACTTATAACTAATGATGACGGCATTACCGCTCCCGGTATCAAAGCCCTTGTAGAAGCTGTGAAAGACCTGGGCCAGGTGATAGTGGTTGCCCCCGATAGTCCGCAGAGTGGCATGGGGCATGCTATAACCATAGGATCGCCGCTACGCCTGCACAAGGTGCAGGTGTTTGACGGGGTGGAGAGCTGGCAGTGCAGCGGCACACCGGCCGACTGTGTGAAGCTGGCCAAAGACCAGATACTGCACGATACTGCCGACATCTGCCTGAGCGGTATCAACCACGGTGCTAATAATTCTATCAATGTCATCTACTCCGGTACCATGAGTGCTGCGATGGAGGCGGCCATAGAGGGTATACCATCTATAGGCTTCTCTCTGTGTGACTTTGCCTTTGATGCCGACTTCTCGACCGCACAGGCCGTAGCCCGCGACCTGGTGAAGCGCATGCTGGATAAACCGATGCCCGAACATACCCTGCTGAATGTGAACGTACCCAAAGTGGCTGCATCTGATTTTAAGGGGATGAAGATATGCAGACAAGCACATGCCAAATGGACCGAAGACTTTGACCATAGGGTAGACCCACGGGGAAAGGACTACTACTGGATGGTGGGCAAATTCGTGAATATGGACAAAGACCCAGGTACCGATGAGGAAGCACTGAAGGCAGGTTTTGCATCGATAGTGCCGATCAAAATAGACTTCACCGATCATAAGATGAAAGACTGGCTGAGCGAGCAGTGGAGCGACATAGCTAAGTAATATCAGTGGCGTAAACTGCTATCCACCAAGGTATTCTACGGTGCCGCTGCGTGCCATGCGCCTGCTTTTAGATGCTGTAACGCGTATGGCGATAGTGCCCTCCTGCTCTAATGCGGCAAGTACCGGCTTCAGATCCAGTTCGCGGGTGTTCAATACCATGGCCAGGGAGTCTATGCCCACCGGGCGTGGCTTTACCTGTTTGGCGGTCAGTTCCTTTATTTTTTCCAGCACTTTTACTTTATCCATCACGGGGTATTTTTTTATCGAAGTCTGCGTTAACGGCACGTAGAGCACCACAGCTGATGATAGCTCAAACCTTAAGTATATATTGATTATGTTGATCTTTTAAAGAGGCCTGGGTTGCAAACCCTGTAGCAGCCGCTGAAGAAACAGCTATTTGCCTGATGTGTATACTCGGTACTCCGTGCAACAAAAGTACAGGGAATCTGCCGCGTTTCAAAAATACCAAGGCTGGTAAAGCTATAATTCGGGGTTTATCCGTAGGGGCTGCAGCTTGTGTAGCGCACCCTTTTGGGTAAGCTTTTAGGTGCGGGAGGAGCAGATGAGTACGTGCTGTGCGATGGCTGGTAACGGTTGCCGCGAACAGTAATGCGGGGTTTTGAGTGAACAGACTTAACTACACCAAAAGCATGCAGCGGGATCAATTTTCCTGGCCGATGGCGCACATGGCGCGGTTGTTTTGTGCCTTTACTACTACCAGCTCGTCTTTGGTATGCCAGGCGAGGGTTTGGTGAGGCCTTACTTTTTTGTTGCACAACATTTCGTTGGTGGCTTTAAGGTTGTTCCACAACTTTTGCTCCAGCGCACTCATTTCTCTCCTTTCCATACCATTACCGTTTGCGGTGGTAATAGCATTTAAAAACCATGCCAGGTGGTAATGTTCAGCGTTTTTTTTGTGTGGCTGCATTTCTGCCGATATTTATTTTTTAGCACTTGCCGGCAGTTTTACTTTAGGTGTGGTGGCCTATTTTGTTGTGGCTCAGTGGGGTGCAAATATGATGATCTTTCTTCTTTCTGCCACATCGGCAAAAGTGGCACTTTTTTCTGCCGGTGGTTTTTGGTGTTTATGGTGTTTTTCATAGTTAGGAATGGGGTTTGGTGAGGGGTAAAGATACGATGCCGGAGGAGCGGTTTCCAAAAGAAGATATGCACATATTGAAGGGCTCAATGGGTGGATAGCCGGTATATTCAATGTTGCCCAGTTCGGCGAAATTTGCAATTTCGTCGCAGGAGTGGGCCATCTCCGGATGGCCGTTAAAATCCCCAAGGGGTGAGCAGCACAGGTCCGGGTGTTCCCGATATCAAGGCTTTTGCACTGCTGTAAATGTATTCTTCAGCGTATTCTACCCAGCCGGCGCGTACGGGGTTCTGGTGTATATAATTTAGTTTTTGTAAGAAGAACTTTTTGCGACATGATCCATTCTGCATGGTTGTTGTGCAGCCAGACCTGCTATTCGGCATTTCTGTCGCGTATCTGTGCATTATGTGCAAATTTATCCAACAGCCATTCCCGCCTGCTTTCGGGTTCGCGCTTTATTGTTGCCAGTATTTGCTTTGCAGTAAACTTCTTCATGTCTCTCAATGTATCTGACAGCTTGCCGTTATTGCTGCGCACAATGATGTGTATATGGTTGGTCATAATGACGTAACCGTAGATCACCAATTGTTTTTCCCTGGCGCAATAGTTCAGGCTGTCAATAATGATGTCGCGGTATACTTTTCTTGAAAACAGATCTATCCAATCGACTATTGTGGCGGTGATAAAGTGCGTAGCAAATTGATCGTCTATCTGGTAGCCGGTGCTCATGATGATGGTTTGTTGCTAGGTAGGTATATTCAGGTTTCGGCGATCTGGAGATCGCCCCGCTCCTGCGACGAAATTGCAAATTTCGCCGAACTGTTTTTTATAAAATCGTCTACTTCCCGATACAAAACTTACTAAAGATATAATCCAGTTTGTCTTCGGTGGTTATTTCGCCGGTTATTTCGCCGAGGTAGTGGAGGCAGTGGCGGATGTCGAGGGCAATGAGGTCTCCGGGGGTGTGGGTGTCGAGGCCGGCCTTTATGGCGTGGAGTGATTTGAGTACTTCCTGCAGGGCGCCGTAGTGGCGTACGTTGGTCACTATGGTGCCTTCGTGCTGTACATCGCCGCTGGCTACCAGCTTGTAGAGGGCGGTTTGCAGCTCGTCTACGTTCTCGTTCTTTTTGGCCGATATGAATATGGTGTGTTCCAGGTGGCCGTATAAGGCGGCCGCTTTGTCCAGCCCGTGTGCATCTACCTTGTTGCCTACCAGTATGTGCTTTAGGTGATGGTACTTAAAGTATTCTTGCTGCTCCTGCACCTCGCTCAGTTGGTCTATTGATGCATCGAAGAGGTACACCACCACATCGGCTTTGCTCATGGCCTCGCGGCTGCGCTCTATGCCTTTCAGCTCTATTACATCGGTGCTGTGCTCGCGTATGCCCGCGGTGTCTATCAGGCGGAAGAGGATGCCGTTGATGTTGAGTGTCTCTTCTATTGTATCGCGGGTGGTGCCGGCTATGTCGCTCACTATGGCGCGCTCTTCGTTCAGCAGGGCATTGAGCAGGGTGCTTTTGCCGGCGTTGGGCTTGCCCACTATGGCCACCCTTACGCCATTTTTAATAACATTGCCCAGGCTAAAGGAATTGACCAGTGCTTGTGTGGCTTGTGTAAGCTGTGCTATCAGCGCGTAAAAGCGGGTACGGTCGGCAAACTCTACATCTTCCTCGGCAAAGTCCAGCTCCAGCTCCATAAGGGCGCTGAAGGTGATGAGCTGTTCGCGCATATCCTTCAGGTCTCTGCTGAAGCCGCCGCGCAGTGTGTGCATGGCTGCCTTGTGTGCCGATCCGCTTTGGCCGGCTATCAGGTCGGCCACGGCTTCGGCCTGGGTAAGGTCCAGCTTGCCATTCAGGAAGGCGCGCAGGGTGAACTCGCCCGGCTGTGCTACGCGGGCACCGTGTTGCAGGCAGGCATCTACCACCTGCTGTAGTATATAGTTACTGCCGTGGCAGCTTATCTCTATGGTATCTTCGCCTGTGTAGCTCTTTGGGTTTTTATAGATGCTCACTACTACCTCATCAATAGTGATACCCTTACTGACCATACGGCCAAAGTGTATGGTGTGCGAATGCTGTGCTGTAAGGTCTTTATCCGCAAACAGGGTATTGGTAATGGCTATGGCATTACTGCCGCTAAGGCGCACAATACCAATAGCACCCTCGCCGGGTGGGGTAGCAATAGCAACAATAGTATCTGTAAGTGGGAGCATTATATGTTTAAGTCAAAAGTCAAAAGTCAAAAGTGAAAACCTAAAAGTGGTTTGATAGCGCAAAGGTAGGGCTTGATGTTTTAGGTGTGACATGAATACCCTGTTTGCCAGTAAGTTTCACGCAAAGGTCGCAAAGAAGTAGCGCAAGGGTCGCAAAGAATTGTTAAGCAGGCCGAGCGCGCAAAGGTGGGAGGAGCTCTTTTGTTATGTTGAAATTACCCGCGTCCGAAAACGAATACGTCCGCTTGTGGGCTGTCAGTCTGAAGACAGGACAGCGGCGCTTTGGCCGGTGCGTTCGAAAACGAATACGATTTAGCGGCAGGGTTGAAATGCCTGCCTATCATAACCCGTCCTCACAGGACGTATCGGGTTATCTCACCTGTCATTTATCGCCTTATATATCTCCGCCACATTGTTCTCCCACGTGTGCGATGAGGCGAAGGCGCGGCGGGCGGACTGCTTTTCGGGCGTATTTTCAGCCAGAGCTTTGGCTATTAATGTCACGTATTCTTCTTTATTGTTGGCCAGATAAGTATGTTCTGCAAAGATGCTCATGGCCTCGGTGGCGCTGGCTACCGTGGGTTTGCCCATGGCCAGGTACTCATCTATCTTACGTGGATAGTTGCCTATCGTAACCTGGTTCACCAGTTGGGGGTTCAGGCACACATCGAATGAGTTGATATAGGCCGGCAGTGTTTCCGGTGGCTTACCTCCCAGGAAGTGTATATTGCCGATGCTGTGCAGGTGGCTGGCTTTAAATTCATCGTCTTCCGGCCCTACCAGTACAATGCTCCAGTCGGGGCGCTGCTGTGCAATGTAGCCCAGTAGTTCTATGTCGAGCCGTATGCTTTGCAGTGCGCCCACATAGCCTATTACGGGATGAGGTATGGCTTCCATATCGGCAGGCTTGCTGTTATCTTTGGGGTTGCTGAACATCTCCAGGTCGCAGCCCTGACCTACGTAATAAGATCTTGGGTTGTATTTGCGGCAATAGCCGGCCAGGTAGGTAGAATTGGCCACGCACAGGTCGCTCTTGGCTATCAGGGCCGGTTCCAGCTTTTCGCCATGAAACTTCCAGTAGTCTACCGCCAGCATATAGTCGCGCGAGTAGTAGATGCTCACATCGGGCTTCAACAATTCCTTCAGGTAAAAAGAGCGGAACATATCGTTGTCGTTGAACAGGATGATGTTCTTAAAGCCCAGTTGTGTTATTGCTTTTTGTATAGATCGGGCAAACTTCTTATTGTTCGCCTTGTTGAGCGCATTAAATACCGGGCGGCTCTTTATCCAGTTGATGGATTCGGTAAGTGTATCGGGGTACAGGTTCCACAGGTTGTCCTGTATCACTACCAGCCCGTCTTCTTTACCGTTGATAACAGCAAGCCGCTTCTGCACCTTGGGGTCGTCTTTATGTTTCAGCAGGGTTATCCTGTCCAGTGTACTGTTCACATACAGCACGCGGTTGTGGCGGGCAAACTCCAGCGCAATATTCTTGCAGTTGCTGCCAATGCCGGTATCCCATGGTTGCTGGCCAACCACTACTATGTCCCTGTGCTGTATCAGTTTATTTACCGGCATTCAGTTTATTCTTTTCCTGTTGTTGGTCTAACCTGTAGGTAGCCGTTATCAATGCGGTGACAAGATAGAAAATTACATTGGAAGGATACTGTACAATTGCCTCCTGGGGATAATTACCCACATTCAGCGCAAATACTACCAGTAGCGCTGCCAGGCAATACGACCGTAGCCGCGGGTCTTTGATAAGGTAGTAATTATTGATACCCGTTTTAAGTATGGTGAACACGAGCAGGCAAAACAGGAACAGCCCTATCCAGCCCAGCTCTACAGCCACGCGTACATAACCGCTATCGGGCGGAAAATTGGCCAGGTAAGAATACGGTGCAAAGCGCTTGCCCCATTCGCCCGTGGCCCCAAGCCCACCGCCCAGCGGGTGGGAGAGTATGTAGGGTTGTATACGTTTCTGGTTCATCTTCCGGAGCACGAAAGACGGGTCGTCGTTGGGTTTGAAAGCACTCTGAAATCTATAGAGGGTATTGTTACTGGTGGGCATGAATATGAGCCCCACTGCCATTACAGCGCCTGCAACCAATGCCAATAACACTTTTTTATTATACTTCAGGACGCTGAGCAGCAGCAGGCCGGCGGGCAGTAATACGTAGGCACCACGTGTGCCGGAAGACAGCATGGCCAGTGTAAAGATGAGCACGCAGCCCAGCAGGG